>JAPPBZ010000140.1 GCA_026702635.1 Bacteroidota bacterium | reverse complement strand
AGCGCATGTGTACAACAAGGAGGTAGCTGATGAGCTTGTATTCCTAGATATTACGGCAACCCATGAAGGGCGCGATATCATGCACGATGTTGTTCGCCAAACGGCCGAACAAATTTTTATCCCTCTGACTGTTGGCGGAGGTATCCGAACCTTGGAGGATATGCGAAAAATGCTTCACGCTGGAGCGGACAAAGTCGCCATCAACTCCGCTGCAATTCGGACACCTGATCTCATAACAGAATGTGCTGAGGCATTCGGCGCCCAATGTGTGGTCGTGGCCATTGACATGAAACGACACCCCCAAGGAGGCTGGGAAATCTATACACATGGAGGACGGCGAGCCACAGGGATTGATGGACTTGAGTGGGCCAAAGAAGCAGAAACGCGAGGTGCCGGTGAGTTACTGGTCACATCTATGGATCGGGATGGTACCCAGATTGGATATGATCTGGAGCTGTTGCAACGGCTAGATGAACTTGTACAGCTTCCCGTTATCGCCTCGGGCGGTGCCGGTACACTTGAGCATTTACGTGATGCTCTGCTAATCGGGCGCGCTCACGCTGTTCTTGCTGCGTCCATGTTCCACTTTAAACAGGTTACGATCATGCAGGCAAAACAATTTCTGCATGATGCGGGGATTACCGTCAGGCTCATCTAAGTCGTTCGACTTAACGGGCCCTGAACATCATTTTGATTCGAGCCCCAAGGCACCTGTAGGGGTATTCCATGAGATGCTCGGGGTGGGACTTGCGAACAAAATGCGAATATCTTATCCTATCCCCCATGTTCCAGCGCTACTTACTTCCTCTTGTCCTACTTGCCTTGGCGTCATGCCAGACTCCTGAGTCTGCGGGTCCGACTATTCTGAGTCCCTCCGATCTCCCGGAATACGAACATGTACTGGATCACACCGGAATCATTAACAACTGGACTGAGGAGTTCTATCATCGCGGGCTGCAGATCTACCGAACCAATTGTTTTTCCTGCCACGGAACCCCCAGCATCCAGGGCACACTCCCCAATTCACGTCAATTCTGGGAAGATCCCTTCAAGTATGGAAGCGATCCGCTCTCCCTATACAATACACTCACGCTGGGGCGCGAACTTATGCCACCTCAGTCGCAATTAACTCCGCAGGAAAAGTACGCTGTAATCCTTTATATCCGGGAAGAATTCCTGCGTGACCAAAATCCAGATGCTTTCTTTGAGATCACCCCCTCCTACCTGAACGGACTTCCCGAGGGATCTTCCTTCGGCCCCGAACCTACACAAAACACTCCTTGGAAGGAAATGAATTATGGGACATTTTTGATGCGAACCTATGAGATTGCACATGCATCCGATGGATCAAAAGGAATCAACCGTCGAGGCAGCCCCATTCCAAATGAAGATTTTCGCTCCCGGAATTTCGCTTACAAAGGCATTGCCATCAGACTTGATCCAGGGGATGGTGGAGTTGCAGCCGGGAGTGCATTTGTATTGTTTGACCATGATCTCATGCGCATGGCCGCCTACTGGAGTGGTGACGGGTTCATTGATTGGGAGGATATCCTGCTGGATGACCAGCATAACATCTTCCCCCGGATTGTGGGAGACTTACACGTTGAAACTGCGATGGCTCCAGGCTGGGCCAGTCCGGCCACAGGCTCAGCAGAGGATCCACGCTTTCGCGCCGTAGACGGCCGTCAGTTTGGACCCCTACCCCAAAACTGGAGCCATTACAAAGGCCTGTATGTCCATGGTGATCAGATCGTTCTCCATTACACGGTTGGAAGGGCCCGAGTTCTCGAATCATTTGCCCTGGAAGCAGATACCCTGTTGAGCCGAACGCTAAATATTACGGGAGTAGTGCGTCCACTGGTTCTTCACGCAGCCCCTGACAGTGTACCATTGACCGTCATTGCTTCCCCTGATGGAATGCCTAGTGGGGTGCTCAGGCAAGAAAATGGAGCCCACTTGGTGACCGTCCCTCGTGATCTTAATCTCAAGTTGATCTATGGGGCCAGTGATGCAACCTCTGCCCCGCCCGATGATCTCACACAGTATACCCAAGGCGGCCCACCCGCCGAAGCTCCAGTACTTGAATCGCCAATTCTCCCTGGAACCGGGGAAGGCTACACTGCCGATGTCCTCACGCTTCCTTTGGATAATCCCTGGAATAGCCGGATGCGTCCAACCGCGATCGATTTTATGGCCGACGGGAATGAGGCCGTCATCACAACGATTGACGGCGAGGTGTGGCACCTCTCAGGGATTACCCGACAATCTGGATCTGTTGAATGGCGCCGTATTGCATCCGGCCTCTTCCAACCACTGGGGATTCGTGCGGTCGGAGGAGATATCTATGTGAATAGCCGAAATCAGATTGCCCGCCTGCATGATCTTAATGGAGATGGCCTCACAGATTACTACGAGAGCTTTAATAATGACCACCAGGTCACCGAACATTTTCATGAGTTTGCAATGGGGTTGCAGACCGATGAGGAAGGGAATTTTTACTATGCAAAAAGTGCCCGACACGCCCGCCCTGCCCTGATCCCCCAACATGGCACCCTAATCCGCGTGAGTGCGGACGGCCAAGAAAGTACCATACTCGCTACCGGATTTCGGGCAGCGAACGGGGTTACGATCAATCCAGATGGTCCGTGTATGGTCACCGATCAGGAGGGACACTGGAATCCAATGAACCGTATCAATGTCGTTGAAC
>JAPPBZ010000210.1 GCA_026702635.1 Bacteroidota bacterium | reverse complement strand
CAAGGTAACGATGCTCCTCTGCACTTGGCTTGGAGGAGAAGGGGAACACCTCCCCCTCGAGATTCAGGAGTATAACACGCTTGTGCGGTGGCTCCATCAGAATGATTACCGGCCAGAGAATCTGATTGATCGAACATGTGTGGAAACAGCAGCCCGGCAAACAGGACTCGGTGATGACCGCTTGATCGCACTCCTGGGTCGGAGTATTACTTTGGGGTTCTATTTAGAAGAGTGGCGGCGAAGAGATTACTGGATCGTCGGCCGGGGAGACGCTGCCTATCCGAAGCGAGTTCGTCAACATCTTAGATCATCTGCCCCTCCAGTACTTTTTGGCACGGGAGAGCCCAAATTGCTGGATCGAGGTGCAACGGCCGTGATTGGTCCAGATCAGGTGATGGGGCAGTCCAACGAACACGCTCGAGCCATGGCCGCATTCTGTGCTCAGCATCATCGTACCATCATTGCGGCAGGCAAACAGACTATCTCGGCTGGAGTCGCCGAATCCGGGATTAGTCATGGAGGATCTGTGATTTGGGTGCTTCAAGGTCCAGCATTTGGGGAGCCGCTTCGAAAGTCACTTCGTCGAGCAAAAGCTGCTGGTGAATTCATGATGCTCTCAGGGCGAAGTCCCGCCGATAAACGTCCGCTCACGCAGGAACCGGAAGTTGGACGCGTTGCCATGGCCCTTTGTGATTCAGCAATGTATGTAGATGGTACAGAACTCAGTGGAGATCGTTACTGCCTGGAAGATGCCATGTACCGTGTACTAGATCAGAGAAAGTGCTTTGTATGGTGCGTGGGTCAAGCTACCGCAGCAGCAGAACGTCTACTCCAGAGAGGTGCAACCTCATGGATTGACATGGAGATGGCAGTTCATGAAGGTTTGTTTGAAGATCGTGCAGAGATCAGTTCTCATGAATCTTCGCAATTAGTAGAGCCTGAAGGCGAATTGACGCAAGTTGAATCCCCTAAATCACCGGATACTGGAGACAGTGCAGAGGATAAGACGAAAGCGGATGCTGGAACTGAAAAAAGTGGTGCAGAGAATGTGGATATTGCGAGTATTGAGGTTTCCGTAAGATTCGGAAAACAGGGTAATTTATTTGAATCAATGTAGATACAGACATGGGCGATTGGCAACGCACAGTACAAATGAATTCCGGTGACTTGGGGAATACAGCTATACCAGATGTATTGTCCTGGTAAAAATGAAACACTCTCTTACGAATGATGCCCGTGCGATCCTGCTTCTGTGTGCATTTCAAGGAGGGGAGGAGGAGTTCAAGCCGCTCGGAGACGCAGAGTATAATCGGGTAGCTACGGTTCTTTACAGATCCGGGAAGAGGCCCCAAGACCTACTCGAAACTCAGTCTTTGCCAGAGATTCCGGGAGTCAGTTCGGATCGTCTTCGTTGGCTGCTAGGTCGTCGGATTAACCTCGGATTCTGCCTGGAGGAGTGGCAGCGAAAAGGTTATTGGGTATTCGCTCGCAGTGACTCAGATTATCCCAAAGCAATCCGAGCGAGTATGCGCAATGATGCGCCGCCATTACTTTTTGGAACCGGAGATCAAAGCCTGCTAACCAGCGAAGGGTTGGCGATTTTCGGGCCGGATGCCATTCCAGAGGGAAGGATTGGAAAAGCTTGCGACGCGGCTGCAGATGCAGCGAAGCAGGGGAGGACCGTGATTGTGGCGGGGCATCTCAAGATGGCCCGCAAGATTGTGGAGACAGTACAAGGGCACCCGGGGCGTGTGATTTGGGTGCTGCACGATGGGACATTGAAGCAGCGCCTAAAAAAAGCCCACCGCCAGGCAATCAGCAGCGATCAACTGGTGATGGTCACGATGCAAAGCCCAAAAGCACCGAAAGAATCTGGCGAAACGGCAACGGTCAGTTCACTGGCAGCGGGATTTGCTGAGGAGATATTGTATGTTGACGGCTCAAATTCAAATCCGAGAAAGGACCGATTCAAGACCACAGCGGCGGCTTTGAAGCGCCCATCGGACTGCTGGCTGCTATATGGTCGCTCTACTACTTCGGAGGGTCAAGATCTAAAGGAGAAGGGTATCAGAGTTTGGAAGGGAGAATAGATGGTCAGAAAAAACAGGAGGCCGTCGAAAAAATAGGGAATTGTGTGATTAGGTGCAGGGAGTTTGGGGAACGCCAGTGTCTGGTCACTTAGACAGCCCTGAAATGATCATGTCCCTCAGGCTTCAGAGGTTCAAGCGCCCCATCTTCCCGGTGGATCAAGACATCCTTTTCGGTAACAATTCCAATGGTAGTAAAGGAGTCTGAAGACATCCGCTCAAGTATTTCAGAAGGGGCGGTAAACAGCAGTTCGTAGTCATCTCCCCCATTTAATGCATAATCAACGAGAGCGCGGGATTTCGGGGCTCCTGCACGCAGCTCCGGGGATAGGGGGAGCTTGGACTCCCACAGGATGGCTCCACAGCTGGACGCTGCGCAGATATGATGCACTTCATTGGCGAGTCCATCTGATATGTCAATGAGGGAAGAAGGCCGCACCTCTTTCTGTGTCCATTCGTGTATGAGATCAAGCCGAGGGGTAGGCATCAGGTGACGGGTAGTGAGGACATCCCACACTTTGGGTTCGAGTGTGTTGGGCTCAGTATGGCTACGTAGCAGATCAAGTCCGGCTGCAGCATCCCCTAAATTCCCACTGACAACATCTGTGTCAGTGGGAATTTA
>JAPPBZ010000144.1 GCA_026702635.1 Bacteroidota bacterium | reverse complement strand
CCCAGACCGTAGAGGATGCTGTTCTCAAAGGGATGCCTTTGGGCAGTTATACTGATTTTCCCTATGAACAATTAGAGATCCCCCTCGACCCTGGAGATACAGTTTTCTTTATGAGTGATGGTCTCTTGGATCTACAGAGTCCGTCTGGCGAAATGCTGCAACTGGATCGAGTCAGAAAAATCTTCGCCGAGGCAGGTGCCCGCTCCCCAAGCGAAATTATCGCCCATATCCGAAAAGGTGGCATTGCCTGGCGCGCGGGAAGACCTCTGAAAGATGATGTAACGCTCCTGGTCCTTCAGCGATCGGCGATCAATGGATAACAAATCCAGGCTCACAGAGTCGGAACCCTCGCAGGGGTGCTGATGTGGGTACTCATGGATCACGCTTTTGCGGACATACGATGTAGGAAATTAGGGAGCTTGCATGGGCCTGATGGATGCATATCCCTCGTTAAAGATGGTGCTCCAGGCACCATGAAACGAAGCCATATTCCTATCCCATCTCTGCAGCCCGTTAGATCGTGTCTATGCTGACAAATACTTCGATTCGGTGTGTACCAAGACCAAAGGCGTACCGGAATGGGGCCAAAAACACATATCATTGCCCCTCGTAGAAGTTAGTCGAGACTTGATGCCGTTATGAGCCGATAGTCAGAGCCAGAGATTGAACAAGATCTCGGTCCTATACAGAATACAGCAGAACCAAACTTATACTTACTGTGGCGATACTCATTGATGGAAAGGAAATTGCAGCCGATGTACGCAAAGAAGTACGTCATGAAGTTGCTGCATGGACCTCAGAAGGACACGCTCCCCCCTACCTTGCGGTGGTGCTTGTCGGTGATAATCCTGCATCGGCTTCATATGTACGGGGAAAAATAAAAGCCAGCCAGAACGTTGGCATTGCAGGTGATACCTTGAAGTTTGATGAGAACATCTCTGAAAAAGCTCTTCTTGAGGTCATCCATGATTTAAATACCAGCCCTCATGTGAGCGGTATCCTTGTGCAGTTACCGCTCCCCGACCATCTTGACGCATCACGTGTGATTTCTGCATTAAATCCGGATAAAGATGTCGATGGTTTGCACACGGTAAATGCTGGTCGATTGGCTGCCGGCCTTCCAGGTTTTGTACCCTGTACCCCAGCAGGAATTGTGGAGCTATTACGCCGGGCGAATATTGATATCGAAGGAAAGCATGCTGTCATTATTGGGCGATCCAGCTTGGTTGGACGCCCACTTGGAAGCCTACTGCTGCGAAAAGAAAACAACGCAACCGTCACAATTTGCCATAGTCGGACCCAAAACCTGCCTGAAGTTTGTTGCCAGTCGGATATTCTCGTAGCCGCAATTGGCCGCGCACACTTTGTGACTGCAGAAATGGTTAAGCCTGGCGCAGCCGTCATAGATGTAGGGATCAACCGCATCGACGACCTTACACGTGCCCGGGGGTATCGGCTTACCGGTGATGTAGACTTTGAGGCCGTATCGAAAATTGCTGGTTATATTACCCCCGTACCAGGTGGCGTGGGCCCAATGACCATAGCGATGCTGCTTAAAAACACAATGACTGCAGCAAGACTGCTCAATTAATGCAGGCCGTACCGGAAAATACCCAAGTGATGGACACGGTACAGGTTGCTGACACCACCTTGAGTACCATTGACTCTCTGCAGGTAGATACCACCGGGGATGTAAGCGGGACACTCCCACAAGTTTTCAAGGACGCAGGCACTCTCGTTTCTGAAGGCCGATTCTCTGAAGCCGGAAATGACATCGCTACACAAATCCTAATTTGGGTGACAGATCTAGCGCCAAAAATAGCAGGCGCCTTGCTTGTACTGGTCATTTTCTATACGGCCTATCGAGTCCTGTACAATTTACTTCGCCGAATTCTGAGAAGAAGTAACGTAGTGCAGCCAGGCCTGCAAACGCTGGTACTGCAAGCATTCCGTCTCCTTTCCATCGTTCTTATTGCCATCACCGTTTTGCAGACCATAGGGATTGATCCTGCTGCACTGATCGCTGGTATTGGGGTTGCAGGCATCGCGTTCGGTTTTGCAGCTCGAGATACCGTTGAAAATATTCTGTCGGGGGTCAGCATCCTGACCGATAAAGCCTTCCGAATTGGTGACACCCTGATCGTCAATGGCACCTACTGTGTGGTGGAAAATATTACGCTTCGCACAACGCGCCTGCGAACACCCAAGAATGAGGTCTTGGTCATACCCAACCAGCAAATGGCCAATGAGCAAATCCTGAATCACACCATTGGCGGTGTTCTTCGAATTGAGATCCCTTTCAGCATTGCTTACAAAGAGTCGCCGCAAGAAGCTCGTCGTGTCATTCTAGAAATCACAAAGCATGATACACGCTTAATGGAAGACCCCGAACCACAAGTCGTGGTGACCAGCTTAAACGACAGCAGTGTAGACTTAAGTTTATGGGTATATGTGGAGAATCCAAAAGAGGAACGCCAGATCATCTACCACTATACCGAAGCCATTAAAGGAGCATTGAACAAAGCGGGGATCGAAATCCCATTCCCCCATATCCAACTGGTTCAGGATAAGGATTAATACGGGGCGACTTATCGAATAATGAGCGCCGTAACCTTCAGAATTTCCTGCCAAACAACGTCGCGATTGAGCCCGGAGGAGATTCGTCTCTATGCACTGCGGATACACACTTAATCACCACATGGATGACCGCCGATT
>JAPPBZ010000320.1 GCA_026702635.1 Bacteroidota bacterium | reverse complement strand
ACCTCCACCGACGGCTCCAAAGGCCGCTGTCCTGCCATTAGACGACCGGGCAATTACGTATAACGATCCCACTTCGTGTTAGAAAACTGCAAAGATAACAAGAATCCTGCTCTCCTTTGCGTAAATTGACGTGAAAATTTGATGAAAAATCCAGTTATCGGCATAATTGGGGGAATGGGCCCGCAAGCAGGACTTGACCTAGCCGCAAAAGTGATTGCGCAAACAAGGGCGGTCACGGATCAGGATCACCTTCCGATGGCGCTGCTGTCCTATGGCCACTTGATTGGCGATCGGAGCACCTACGTATTTGGGGAGTCGAGTGAGAATCCGGGAATTGCGATTGCCTCGGTTGCCCGTGAGCTTTCCAGTCTCGGGGTTCAGGTTGCAGGGATCCCCTGTAATTCTGCACACGCTCCGCAAATTTTTGACGAATTGACACGGTTATCAAAGGGCATCCGCATCCTGCACCTTATCCAGGAGACCGTTCGCCACATCCAGGAAACCTTGCCGGACATGACCCGAATTGGATGTTTATCTACGCTGAGCGTTCATCGCCTGGGCCTGTACCGATCTGCACTGGAAGATGCCGGCTATACACCCGTAATGCCCACCGATGAGGTGGCAGAGCAGGTGGTTCACCGAGCCATCTTTGACCCCGGGTTTGGAATCAAGGCTCAGTCTGCCCCTGTCACGGATCAGGCGCGGGCAATGGTACTCTCCGCGGTGGCTCACTGCCGTAGCAGAGGAGCGGAGAGTGTCATTCTGGGGTGCACAGAGCTTCCGCTTGCTGTCTCCCATGCCAAAGACATCCCCCTGATTGACCCTGCCCGTGCACTGGCACGTGCACTGATCCGTGAGACATCGCCTCAAAAACTTGTTCCCCTTTGATCAAATTCCTAAGCGCCAAGTCGTAAATTTGGGTACTACAATGGATATGGCATTGCATAGCTTAAGATTCATCTGCCGTCGTTGATGCTGCGAACTTTGATCACCGGTGGCGCTGGCTTTCTTGGGTCTCATCTATGTGACCGGCTGCTTGACGATGGGCATGAGGTGGTCTGTATGGACAATTTCCTGACCGGATCACCGGACAATATTTCACATTTGACCGGGCACCCACGTTTTAGCTTTCTTGAGCATGATGTGACCGAGTATATCACGATTGAGGGGCCGCTCGACTATGTGCTCCATTTTGCGAGTCCGGCATCTCCGATTGATTATCTGCGCCTACCGATCCAGACACTCAAGGTTGGGGCTCTGGGAACACACAATGCTCTTGGGCTGACCAAAGCAAAGAATGCATGTTTCCTTTTAGCATCCACCAGCGAGGTCTATGGAGATCCGAACACGCATCCCCAGAAAGAGACGTACTGGGGGAATGTCAACCCGGTTGGCTTGCGTGGGGTCTATGATGAGGCAAAACGGTTCGCGGAAGCGATCACAATGGCCTACCACCGCCATCACAATGTACCGACTCGTATCGTACGTATCTTCAACACGTATGGCCCCCGTATGCGCCTCAACGATGGTAGAGCACTCCCAGCGTTTATGCGTCAGGCACTCTCTGGAGAGCCGATCACCGTCCACGGAACGGGCAAACAAACCCGCTCATTTACCTATGTGGACGACACCATTGAGGGGATCGTACGGCTGCTCTACAGCAATGTAACCTCCCCGGTAAATATTGGGTGCTGCGATGAAATTTCCATCCTTGAGTTTGCAAAAGAAATTATTGCGCTGGTCAACAGTACAAGCGCGATTACCCATGACCCGCTCCCTGAAGATGACCCTAAAAGCCGTCGACCGGACATCTCTCTGGCAAACAGGCTCCTGGATTGGAGTCCCAGGGTGGACCGGGAAGAAGGTCTGCGACGTACACTCGTCTATGTTCTTGAGAAAATCGGCCAGGCGCCCTGATCCATGCATCTGAAAAATCTGGATGCATCCATTTATGTAGCCGGGCACAGAGGACTGCTTGGGCGAGCACTAGTGAAGAAGCTCCGTGCAAGTGGATACACGAATCTGCTGCTTCGTACAAGCGCAGAGCTGGATCTTCGATGCCAACGTTCGGTCAACCACTTCTTTGAAGAAGAACGGCCGGAATTCGTGATTCTGGCTGCTGCGCGGGTTGGGGGAATCCTTGCCAATGATCAATATCCGGCAGACTTTCTGGGGGATAATCTCTCGATCCAGAACCATGTCTTGGATGCCGCAAAAAATACCGGCGTAAAGCGTCTGCTTTTTATTGGGAGCACCTGCATTTACCCCCGGGAGGCCGAACAACCCCTGAAGGAAACGGCTTTACTCAGCGGACCACTTGAAACGACGAACCGATGGTATGCGGTTGCCAAGATTGCTGGTGTCGTTCAATGTCAAGCGCTGCGGCGTCAGCATGGTTGTGATTTTGTAACGGTCATGGCAACGAACCTCTATGGACCGGGGGACAACTTCGACCTCGCCTCCAGTCACGTGCTGCCGGCACTCATGCGAAAGCTTCATGAAGCACATACGTCCGGCGAAGGACGAATCTCTGTCTGGGGTTCTGGAACTCCCCGTCGGGAATTTCTCTACAGTGAAGACATGGCAGATGCCTGTGTATTTGTGCTGCAAACACCGAAGGAAGAACTTTTGCGCGTCGTGCCCGATTCCATGCTGAATGTGGGCTGCGGACAGGATCTCACGCACCTTTCTGGCCAATCGGGAGAATTCCCCTGGCGCTGCTTTCAGCGACACG
>JAPPBZ010000223.1 GCA_026702635.1 Bacteroidota bacterium | reverse complement strand
CTTAGATACAGCTGGAGAGGATCCTTGTCCCGCTGTCCAGCTGTATCTAAGTGATGCCTACACGGTGACGGCAAATTTGGCGGGTATCCCCGGGATATCCATTCCTGTGGGGAGTACAACAAAGGGGCTGCCCGTAGGGGTGCAGTTGTTAGGGGCACCATTTAGCGAATCAACCTTGCTCTCTACCGGCAAGGCAATTATGGAATTACGATAACGTGCATTCTTCGTATACATTGAATCAGAAGATTAATTAATGAGCATTTTAATTGACAACAACACAAGGTTAGTCGTGCAGGGATTTACGGGCAAGGAAGGGTCATTTCATGCAGAGCAGATGATCGAATATGGTACGACGGTAATCGGAGGGGTTACTCCAGGCAAGGGAGGGATGCAACACTTGGGCCGTCCAGTTTTCAACACGGTCCGTGAAGCCGTTGCTGCCGAAGGTGCCAATACCTCGGTCATATTTGTTCCTCCCCCATTCGCCAAGGATGCAATCATGGAGGCGGCGGAGGCAGGGATAGGATTGATTGTATGTATTACCGAAGGAATTCCTGTGAAGGACATGGTACACGCGTTCCATTACGCAAAGTCCAAGGGCACCCGTCTTGTTGGACCGAATTGTCCGGGTCTATTAACTCCTGGGCAGGCCAAGGTGGGGATTATGCCGGCAATGATTTTTGCTGAAGGCCCCGTTGGTGTGATTTCTAGGTCTGGAACCTTGACATATGAGGCCGTTGATCAGCTCACCCGTGAGGGATACGGTCAAAGCACAGCGATTGGAATTGGCGGAGATCCAGTCATCGGTACTCGTTTCATAGACGCATTACAACTGTTTGAAGAGGATCCTGAAACTGCCGCCGTTGTTCTGATTGGAGAGATTGGAGGAACGGATGAGGAGGATGCAGCGGCGTACATCAAGGCTCATATAAGTAAGCCCGTGGTCGCATTCATTGCCGGTGCAACCGCCCCTCCAGGGCGTCGAATGGGGCATGCAGGGGCCATCATTGCAGGTGGTAAAGGCACGGCCGAAGATAAATTTGCAGCACTTGAAGACGCAGGGGCCCATATTGTCCGTAACCCGGCCCATATCGGAGAAGCGGTTCGAAGTACGGGGGTTTGAATGCATGATCCATGGAGGTTCGGCACATCAATTTTGTCAAGAGTGCGGAAAACCTGACACAGATGCCAGATGAGGGGCTGCCTGAGGTTGCCTTCATTGGACGTTCAAATGTCGGGAAGAGTGCTCTTTTGAATATGCTGTGTCGGAGAAAATCTCTGGCGCGAATCAGTGCCACTCCAGGCAAGACGCAGACCTTTAATTTCTATGAAGTGAACCATGAGATGTATTTCGTGGACATCCCGGGTTATGGTTATGCGAGAGTGAGCAAAAAGGCAAGGGCGCAATGGCGGAGAAATATTGTGGCATATCTCACGCAGCGCGATTCACTAAGGGCTGTGCTCCATCTGGTGGATAGTCGCCACCCGCCCACGGACTTGGATAAGGAAGTCATGCTACTTCTACGCGAGACGCATGCAGAGCGTTTTTTAGTTCTTACGAAGGCGGACAAGTTATCTGGAAATACAATTCAGTGGAGTATTCGAACCGCACAAGAGGCGCTGAGCGCGCAAGGAGTAGAGTTGCCGATTATTGTATCGTCTGTGGTTGACCGAAGGGGGCGGAAAGAGTTGCTGAGTCGAATTGCAGACGCAACAACGGCGGATTTATGAGTGCTAAGAAGGGGACTTGTAACAAGTGGGTCCTGCAGGAGACGTAACTATTTCATATGCTTACTGAGACATTCGCAAACACACTGGGAATTTAACATGAAAAACGCGCTCATGAAAACCAAATGTTTCGCTGTTCTGGCGCTTTTCTCCGTGGTCTCGATGGCCACTGCATATGCTCAAACAGGCTATCCCACAAAATCTGTATCAATCCAAGCTGGACTTAGTTTATCAACGGTCACCACACCGGACGAGTTCGAAGATTTGGGAGATTTGGTTGATATAGGTTACGTAAGTGGGGTTAACGTACGAGCGTCAGTTTATTTGCCGATTCGAGGCAGGTTGGGCACTCAGTTGGGACTTGGTTGGATGCAGAAGGGGTTCTCTTTGGAGATTGAATTATCTGACTTATTTGGTGATTTTGCTGGATATTACTCTGATTATGAGTTTCCTGATATTTCCAGTACCACTGATTTCAGAATTAACTACCTTTCAGTCCCTGCTCTTTTGCAGTTTAACCCAATATCCAAGGTACGTCTCCTGGCCGGCCCCGTACTCTCCTTTGCTCTAGGTTGTAATCTTGAGAGTATTCTTGAGGCTGATGGTGAGCAGGAGCGTGAGTCTATTGATTGTGGTGATGATATAGAGCTGGAGACAGTAGATGTATCCATCAGGGCTGGAGCAGGCGTGGATATACCCGTATCCAGTGCATTCTCCGTATCTCTTGATGCGGTTTATGACTTAGGAATGAGGAATTACGACAAGGAGGGAGATGATTCAAAAAACCGAGGGTTTGCGATTACAGCTGGCGTGAGTTTTCCGTTAGGAAAATAACTTCTGGTGGATCATACCTCATCTTCAATAATGGTGCAATCCGCGTTGCCATTTTAGAGGAAACCATACTTGGTGATCTCTCCCTGTTGCGCCTGTGATCGGCATCCCTGCGCAATCAGCGATGGTGCTGGTGCCTATGACCTGTGGTTCCTGCAGCTACACCGTGCATTTCGGCT
>JAPPBZ010000187.1 GCA_026702635.1 Bacteroidota bacterium | reverse complement strand
GGGGTACTGATCACTCTTGGTGGAGGCCAAGGGATCAATAAGCTTCATCAGGAGCGAGCTGCTTCGCAGTGCGTCACGCATAGATCCTTGTTTCAGGGCGTATTCTAAAAATTGGTTTGCTCATCAGCTGGAATATCGTCTCTGTCTGCATTCTGGCTACGCTGCAATGCTCTTACGTACGCGACAATTGCCCATCGGTCTGCAATTGGGATTTGCTGTGCATACGCAGGCATGCTCCGGACCCCTTGCGTGATGACTTCATAGAGGTATCCGTCTTCAATAGTGCGCAAGCGGTCATTATGAAAACCAATGGGTACAAATCCGTACCCGCCCGTCATCACAATTCCTTGCCCATCTCCGGCCACACCGTGACAGACTGAGCAGTATATATCATAGCGTTCCCGTCCACGGTTGGCAAATTCCACGGTATACTCGACCGGCATTATCTGCACATAATCTCCATCAGCATTCCGTCCAGTGTGGAATGCCACATCTTCCCGCAGCATGCCGCGGGCTACGGTCCCGGGGACCGGAGGTCGCATAGCACGACCATCTTCAAAGAAGGGGTTGGCTTCCTGGGCTTCAAACCGCTCCATAGCATCCATATTTGGATTAATGTGGATGGGCGGATCCTCTTTCAGGCTGCCTCGGCAACCGCCGAGAATTATCGCAATTCCAAGCAGAAGGGAGATCCTTTTCATCCTAGGCCGTATGCAGTTCTGAATATCCATGGTCATGAATTACTTCGACCGCCTTTGCACCTGCTTCTTGGAGCAGTGATTCTGTTTCGTCCAAATCGAAGTTTGGATCGCTTGCTGCAATGTGCAAAAAGAATGCATCATCGGAGGTGCGCGAAAATCCTCGGGAGTAGAAGAGCGGATTGTAGGGGCGGGGTAGCCCATTCAAAACCAGCATCCCGCCCACCGCAAACAACGCGGAGAACAGCACCGTGAGTTCAAACATAATCGGGATCGATGGTTCAATCGCGAAGAATGGCTTCCCGCTGATATTCAAAGGGTAGTCCACGGCGGAGGTCCACCACTGCATCCATGTTGCGAGTCCCAGTCCCGTTGCGCTGCCAATGATGGTAATGTATCCAACTTTGGATTGTCCAAGTCCCATCGCACGATCCATTCCATGAATCGGGAAAGGAGAGTGGGTATCGAAGTGACGATAGCCGGACGAATGCACTTTACGAGCTGCAGAGATCAGAACACCTGGATTAGGGAATTCAGCCAATAATCCGTAGACACCGTCTTCCTGGGCTTCATAGATCCCCATGGTTGCCTTCACGCTCTGGATCAATTTCTTTAACATCGGCTCACAGGTTAGTTGGTCTCACTTCCAGACTCATGCTGATCATAGTAATGGGGATCGCTTTGCGGCAGCACCATCTTCACTTCTGCAATGGCGACCATGGGTAAATAGCGAAGGAAAATCAAAAACAGAGTCATAAAGAGACCAAACGATCCGACAAGTGTCAAAACGTCTACGATCGTAGGATTAAAGTAATCCCAGCTACTTGGCAGGAAGTCTCGGTGCAAACTGGTCACCGTGATCACAAACCGCTCAAACCACATCCCAATGTTTACAACGATCGAGGTCAGGAAAAGGAATGGAATGCTTCGCCGCAGACGCTTGATCCAGAAGAATTGTGGGAAGAGCAGATTACAGGACATCATTGTCCAATATGCCCATGCATAGGGGCCAGTTGCCCGGTTCAGGAACGCATATTGCTCATATTCAACCTGTGAATACCAAGCAATGAAGAATTCGGTGATGTAGGCAAAACCTACCATCGATCCCGTAAGGAGAATGATAATCGCCATCTTCTCCAGGTGATCCATGGTGATAATGTTTTGAATCCCGTAGATCTTCCGCGCGAGGATCAGGAGAGTCATCACCATTGCAAACCCCGAGAAAATAGCTCCCGCGACGAAATAGGGCGGGAAAATAGTAGTGTGCCAACCTGGGATAATGCTCACCGCAAAGTCAAAAGAAACCACAGAGTGTACGCTCAAGACCAATGGAGTCGCAAGTGCAGCGAGGAGCAGGTAGGTCTTCTCATAGTTGCGCCAGTGGCGGTTTGCCCCCGTCCAGCCAAGAGAAAAGAATCCCAAAATCCGGCGGCGGAATGCGTTGCGAGCCCGGTCACGTAGAGTCGCTAAATCCGGGACTAGACCGACATACCAGAATATGAGCGATACCATGAAGTACACGCTGACGGCAAACACATCCCAGAGAAGTGGGCTTTTGAACTGAGGCCACATCTCCATCTGGTTGGGAAGGGGCAGGGTCCAGTAGATTACCCATATCCGACCTACGTGGATCGTGGGAAACAACAATGCACAAATGACCGCAAAGAGGGTCATCGCCTCTGCACTTCGGTTAATGGCCGTACGCCACTGCTGCCGGAAGAGGAATAAGATGGCTGAGATCAAGGTTCCGGCGTGCCCAATACCAACCCAGAACACAAAGTTAACGATGGGCCATCCCCATCCTACGGGGTTATTATTGCCCCAGACCCCAATCCCGTTCCATACCAGATAGGCAATCATCAGTAGGAGGATACACAGCAGTGTAGAGGACACGGCAATGGCCATGTACCACACGGAAGGGGGGCGTTTTTCTGTGTGATAGGAGACCAACTGGGTGATATCATGAAACCCCAGATTCCCGGTAACCAGTGGTGGTTCCACGGGGAGCGTCACAGTCTTGTCAGTCGGTGCAGACACTTTGCAGTTG
>JAPPBZ010000266.1 GCA_026702635.1 Bacteroidota bacterium | reverse complement strand
ATGTGTGCGGCCTTGGATAACGCGGCGACCAGTGTATTCATACGCTCTCTAGTGAGGCTCCTCCAATAATGACATAATACGGTTGGTCCCTGGTCTGCTTACATGTCCTCCAATAAAAAATTGCACCCCCTGAGTGCACTTCCTGGAAAACGTCCCAAAACTTCAAACCTCTCTCCGTAGCTCACTCCCAGATCCTCTGTGAGAATACTGGAAACCGTGTGAATGTTTGCCAAATCGGTGATTGCCAGAAGCCCTGGCTGCCCGTCAGGCAGAATCTGTTTTGGATCATATGGATCAACGACCTGAACCCGCATCCACGGTGGAGGCATGTACACGGGCCCGCCTTCGGCGTAGGCCTGGCTCAGCAGCTCACACATCCCATACTCACTCCAGACCTGATCTTTTTGGACACCGAACCCCTCTGCTAAACGCGTATGCAGTTCCCTTCGGGTAATCTCGCGCTGATAGGTCTTCATCCCACCGGTTTCTACAATTCGTGCACTTTGGGGCAACTGCCAAGGGCCTGCCTCAATCAGAGTCAGAAGACCAAATGCCGCACCAAAAAGCACTAAGGGAGAGGTGGATTCAGGATTATCGGGAAGCTCACTAGCCAGAAAGAACTGACTTCTCTCATCCCCATACCGCTGGGTGAGAATTTTCAGCATACAAACGAGAGAGGACTCGGTAGAATATCCCGGTAAATGAGCCCAAATCGTGTATGGTCCCTTCCCAAACACGGCTTCGAAAGCTGCACACACGGAAGCCTCATACACAGCTAGCCGGCGCACAAAATGTCGACTTCGAAGCCCGCTCCCTGTCGCGCTACTCATAAACATGCATTCCGCTTCTGAAACCGGGAATGTTGCAATTTCAGCGTGTTTGAATGCTGACACTGGCAGATGCTTCTCTCCAAAGCGCCGATAGACCTCACAATGCGTCCTTTGGTAGGTCTCCAGTACCTGCTCTATCTCTGCAAAAGCACTCTCCCCACGATTCAGCCCCGTGAACTGGGCTTCTATTTCCGTAATCGTCACGGTAGTTTGATCCGGCAACCGAACGATTGCGTCGAGGAGACACTCACAGATTGCCCACTGGAGAGTTGTTCAATGGCATCTTGAAACCAAGCTGCCTGTACTTGCTGTGCGTCGGCAGGTGAATCATCAATTCCACCTACATAGACAAGTGCTTTTTCTCGATCAAAAACAAATACATGCGGGGTCCTCTTGGCACCCAGGGTCTGAGCCAAACGTCCCTCGAGATCACGGACATATGCTACATCGTATTGCTTTCCCGGCTCGGCCTCCTTCGGGAAAACCGTTGCATCATTGCTGTTCACTAAAATTACCGGAACACTTGCCGTATTAAGGGCCTCAACGCGGGATTCATACTGATCCGTCCAGTTACAGTCATTGCTCCAAAACACAAAGGCAGCACCCTGATCTCCAAAAAGTGCATGGGTCGAAGTGTCACCACCGCGCATATTTTGAAGTGCTACATCCGGCATGACACCACCAACTGACACCTGTGCTGCAACCACACCGGGTAGTAAACTTACAGCGAGAAGAATTAGTCGATACATGATTCCATCATTGTAGTTTTACTGTCTGTTTAAGCAGATATCATGCCAAATTATTAGTGGAGCGAATACGCTTTGCCATAGAGCGATTCAGTATCAACAGTATCGTGATCACGACTCCCCATTGCATAATGCACGTCATCAGGCTAAACGGATCCGTCGGGTTATACCAGGTATCAGGGGCATAAACCGTTACGGATAACCATAACCACCAGCCTAATAACACGCACGCCAAAAGTGGTACAACGTAGTTCAGCAGAATATCCCATGGCCTACCAGAATTCCAATCTCCCACCATGTTATCAATTTCTTTCTCACGGAATGAACGGACTCCCTGTCGAATCACTAGGATAGCCATGAAAGCTCCCGAAATGATGAGTGCTAATCCCCAAACAAAGTCCTGATTTTCAAAAAAGCCAAGATTGATCGCAGATGGAATCCCCAAGACCAGAGATGTGATCGAGACTCCGACAATTGCATGTGACCGGTTAACACCAAAATCCGTTACGGAGCGCACAACCATTTCGATCATGGAAATCAGTGAGCTAATTGCTGCACAGGACAGACCCAGGAAGAATAGAACCGCCAGAATGCTTCCAGCTGGCATTTTTGCAAACAGTTGCGGCATCCAGATGAAGGTAAGCCCGGTGGCAGCGGGCCCGCTGGTACGCATGACTTCAAGTACCTCTGGACGAGACATCTCCTGTCCAAGAATCGCAAATACAGTCCCAAACACAATAATTGCTGCAAAGATGGAAACTGTATTGTTTCCGACACCAGTGATAAATGCATTCTGAACAACCCCATGCCTGCTCTGCATGTAGGCCCCATAGGTGAGTACTAACCCCCATCCTGCCCCTGTATCCCAGGCGTTCTGCGTCAGGGCTTCAAGCCATATCCTGGGTTGCGTCAATGTAGGCCAGTCGGGGGTAAACAAAAATTGGATCCCTTCACCTGCACCATTGAGAAAGAAGGTTCTTACCAGTGCGATCAATACAATTACCAGAAGTGTTGGGACTAGGATTTTGTTCACGCGCTCAATTCGTCCAACACCTTTCCATACTGCCCAAGCTCCAACTCCAATTACAAGTACATGAAAAAGTATCGGGAAATAACTACTCTTGAAGCCATCCCAAGCACCTTGTGCGGCCTCATACGTGAGATCTGGCCCAAGGAAAACCATTCGCCCGA
>JAPPBZ010000254.1 GCA_026702635.1 Bacteroidota bacterium | reverse complement strand
CGTGCAGTACACAAATTATACGGACTTCTTTCAAACCACCCAAGGGCTATTAGACGAGCGATCCCTGGTTGTCCGCTGGGATGGTCGTGCACAGCCGTGGGGGCGACTATTACGCTTAAACTGGTTTTATGAGGCACTCTCCGAGCAAACCCCTGTACTGCAGGAGATCTACATTCGTACCGGACCAGAGTTGGGAGAGTATGTCTGGAATGATTCCAACGGGAATGGGATTGTTGAGATTGATGAGTTTACGCCGGAAGTCACCCAAAACGAAGGAGTGTATGCACGTACGCTGATCCCATCCGACTCGCTGCAATCCGTGACAGGGTTAAAAGCTCGGTTGAATATTCAGTTTGAAGGAATGCAACGCTGGCGCACCCCAAAGACAGTATGGCAAAAATGGCTCCGTCAGGTCACGCTCAAAACAGCGATAGAGGTACAGGAAAAAAGCAAAGATTCCGATCCGGTGAATATCTATCTTTTGCGGCAATCCAGGTTTCGTCACCCAGAAAACACTGTCCGCGGTACGCTCAATCTGATGCAGGATCTCTGGCTCTTTAGAAATCAGCCTCAGTATGGGTTCCATACCTCCTGGCGAAAAATTCGCTCAACCAATGTTTTTGCGGCCGACACGGAGATGCGGAGTATTGATGAGTTTCGGGCGCAGATACGATGGAGCCTTGGAGATGTGTGGGCCTTTGAGTCAGGAGGGGTATTCTCGGATAAAATCAATCAGAGTACTGCGTTCGGTTCACGGGAGTTCGATATTCAAACCAGGTCATTCGTGCAGAAGATTCAGTGGTCAGCTATGTCAAATATCCGATTATCCAGTGGATTGGATTATGCCCGGAAAAGCACGAGGACAAGGGGGAAGGCAACGGTTCTAAAACTGCCGCTACAGGGTTCGTGGGATCGGGCAGGTCGATCCAACATCAGCGCACGTTTTGAACTTGCCAGTGTCGTATTGACGGCGGAGCCGAACTCGAGGGGGCTTGCATTTTTTGAACTCACCGACGGCAGGGGGGAGGGACGCTCTCTCCTCTGGCACGTAAACGGATGGATGCAGCTGAACCGTGTTTTACGGGCCACCCTAACTTATACGGGGCGCAGCCCCCAGGATGCCCCTCAAGTCCACACGGTTCGCATGCAGTTATCTGCGGTGTTTTAACCGTTTTAGAGTAGATTTCCTGTAACATTTTCAGAAATTCCCAGTTGAACGACCGGCTATGCAAGAAAAACAGTTGTTATCGCTTCGGTTCGGATTTTCCCTTTTCCTCGGTCTGTGTGTAGTAGTACCATCCATTGCTCAGGATTCTGAGGAATTGGAAACACTTTTTTGGGCCCGCAAGGATAGCGCACTTGCACGTTTTTCCCAGGCGGATGTAGATTTTATGACGGGCATGATTGCACACCATGCACAGGCCCTTGTCATGTCATCATTTGCAGAGCCCAACGGGGCTAGTCCAACCATTCAGGTTTTGGCTGCCCGGATTATTAATGCCCAGAATGATGAAATCCGAATCATGCAGGAGTGGCTGCGTAAGCGGGATCAGGTGGTTCCTCATATCATGATCGAGGGAAGTTCTCTTATGATTCATGGCGTGGATCACCATGGAGCACATATGCCGGGAATGCTTACCGACGCGCAATTGAAAGAGCTTGAAGCCGCCCAAGGTATAGATTTTGATCGATTATTCCTGGAATACATGATCATGCACCATGAGGGAGCTGTCCACATGGTTAGAGAATTGTTCAAAATAGATGGGGCCATCACCGGTGATGACACCTATAAATTAGCTTCAGAAATCCACGTTGATCAGATTACGGAGATTAATCGCATGAAACTGATGCTGGATGATCTTGGAGTTGCACACTGAAACACAAACTTGAAAGACAAATGAGAACTCGTACCCTCCTTACCATTATGGTCCTGACTGTGATCCTGTTCCGGTTAGACACCAGCTTTGCCCAGCAGGCTATGGTTTTTGATGATCCACGCGTTGGCCTCGAGGCGGGGTTGTTTGATGCGGAAGAGGCAATTTGGAATTTAAACATGGTTACCACTGTTCCGCCCTCTGAAAATTTCATTGGTGTAACCAACAGTGACCTCGCCTTCAAAGGGAATTATGTTTTCCAGGGTAACTATAATGGTATTCAGATATGGGATGTGTCTGATCCAAGTACTCCCATCCTTGCAAAAGAATATGTATGCCCCGCATCCCAGAGTGATGTGTCGGTCTATGAAAACCTACTGTTTGTTTCGGGTGAAGGGCTAGGCGGACGGCTTGACTGCGGAGACCAGGGCGTAGAGGAAAGCGTGAGTCCGGATCGACTGAGAGGAATCCGAATCTTTGATATAACGGATGTACTGGATCCACAGTATGTCCATAATGTCCAGACTTGTCGGGGATCTCACACCCATTCACTGCTCAAGGACCCTGGTGATGATGAGAATATTTACGTGTACGTATCTGGATCCGCTCCGGTACGCCCGGCAGATGAATTACCTGGATGTTCTGGGATGTCTCCGAGTGAAGATCCCGAATCCGCACTCTTCCGCATTGAAGTCATCAAAGTGCCACTGTCTGATCCGACTCAGGCAGCGATCGTCAGTTCTCCACGAATTTTCGAAGACCTGACTGCTCCACCCGTGCATGGACCAACGGAGGCTGAGAAAGCCCAGTTTGAAGAAGCCAGGGCACGTGGGGAGATTGTTGTAGAAATGGGCTCACGTACGATAATTCTCCCGGAAAGATATGTTCTCGCAATGAGTGGTTCATATTTCGAGGAACAAGG
>JAPPBZ010000245.1 GCA_026702635.1 Bacteroidota bacterium | reverse complement strand
CTCAGAACTGAAGCCTCAAAGGGGTGTCAGCCTTGAAACCGGATTCTACCACCGCGCAGTGCTGATCCCTGGAAGCTTGAACGGTGAGATATCACTCAGTATCTATCAGATGGACATGGAGGATGAGCTGGATGTTAATTTACAAACCTTCCAGTACGGAAACATTGCCAGCAGCCGTCACAGAGGAATTGAGATGGGACTCCAACTGGAAAGGCCAAATCTTGCACTATTTCGGATTAACTATACACTCCAAAACGTGACATACCGCGCTGGAGAACATAAAGGGAATTTTGTCAAGGCGATCCCGCGTGATTATGTATCCGCCGCGATCAGTGTTCCGGTTCTTGATCGACTCCAGGCAATGGCAACGGTGCGCAGTACGCGCCGCACATGGCTGGATGATAAAAATTCCATCAGACTGGAGAACTTCTCTTCCGTGGACTTCAAAGTGACCTATACGTTAAACTGGATCGCACTGGAGTTCGAAACAATGAACTTGCTGAACAACTCCTTCAGCACAACGGGATTTATATCAGGCGAGGAAGGGTCCGAGACAACCTTCATGTATCCTGCCGCAGGAAGGGCTATGCAGGCAGGGATCCGGGTTCAGTGGTAGCAGAAAATTTGGCCACTTAAAGACCGCTAATACTCCTCACAGCTGTGGGTGCATTTTCCCCACTCTGTGTACACATGTCAAAGGCTTAGCGATCCTGAGATATTTTTACAGGTATCGTACATGCAGTTGCTTCCCTGGCTGGCCTTGTGGAGACCTCATCGGTTTTCGCGACCAGTCCACTCCCTTCCAGTATATCTCCTGCCTCCACACCCGAAGAAACCTGAATTATGGGTCCCTTTGGTACAGGATGTTTCCACCGACGATGGTATAGAGTACCTCCGTAGAGAGAATCTCTTCGTCAGAGATCGTCAGAATATCCTGTGAAAGTACGGTAATATCGGCCAGTTTGCCGGGAACAAGCGATCCTTTTATGTCCTCTTCAAAGGCAGCATAGGCATTATTGAGTGTATACGACTGTAGTGCCTGTTCCCTGGAGAGTCGCTCCTCAGGATAAAAGACAGAGCCATCAGCCAACCTGCGGGTCACGGTTGCGTGATAGCTTGCAAGAGGATCAATCGACTCTACGGGCGCGTCGGTCCCGTTGGTTACGACTGCACCTGTCTGCCATAATGTTTGCCAGCGATATGCACCGCTTGCGGCCCTCTCTTCGCCCAGACGGCGATAGACCCACGGAGCATCGCTGATGGCATGGACCCCTTGCATCGCTGGAATGACGCCCAGGCTACCGAACCGAGGAATATCATCTGGGTGGAGATGTTGAGAATGCTCAATTCGCCAGCGTAAATCCTCATCCCCCGTACCATAGAACGATTCGTAGATGTCGAGAACCACACGATTGGCGCGATCTCCGATCGCATGGATATTGACTTGAAAGTCGTGGGCTTTTGCGATTTCTGCTGTTGCCCGGATTTCTTCTACGGCGACCGTTTCAAGTCCTCTTGACCCAGGCATATCTGTATAGGGCTCAAGCAGCCAGGCTCCGTGAGAGCCCAGAGCGCCATCAATTGAACGCTTTACACTGCGTACCGTCAGATGGTTGTCCCCATATCCGATCATCCGGTAGGATGCAAGTCGATCGGTTAGATTTGTACTGTTTGATCGAATCATCACATAGAGCCGGACCGGAAGATTGCCCTCATCTGCCAACTCGCGGAAGAAGTCCACAGTACCAAACCCCACACCGGCATCGTGGAACGAGGTGATCCCATGGGTCAGGGCTTCTTCAGCGGCCAGGTGTGCCATTGTGCGCCGCTCCTGATCCAGTTCAGTGGCGCTCATGCCTTCTCTTGATTTTTCCAGTGCAGCTGCCACGAGATATGCGGCAGTCTCTCGCAGGAGTCCCGTCAGTTCTCCACGTACATCGCGCACGAGCTCCCCTCCCGCAGGATTGGGAGTTTCGGGACTGATCCCCGCTGCATCCATTGCAGCTCTATTCGCGAATGCGGCATGACCACTGGCATGGCGCAGCAGAACCGGGTTCTCAGGAGATACCTCGCTGAGACTGTGGTGGGTGGGAACTCCTTCGACTGTCCCTGCTGGAATGGAGTCCCATTTTTCCTGATGCCATCCGCGACCGGTGATCCATTCGCCAGGTTCAGCGTCAAGGGCAGCCGCTTCAACCATGGCGACAATATCTTCCCAACTCGATGTTGTCGTCAGATCAAGAATCATCTTGGCTTCTCCGATACCCAGGAAATGACCGTGCCCTTCGATAAAACCGGGGATGGCCAGTTTACCCTCTAAATCAATGACCCGGGTTTCCCCTCCGATATATGCTGAAATTTCTTCGGAGGTGCCAACCGCCATGATCGTATCGCCGCTTACGGCCAGGGCTTCTACCTCAGGTAGAGATGGATCAACCGTCACGATCTTGCCATTGGTCAATACGAGTCGCGCAGACTCCTGCCTAGAACAGCCAAACAGTATAAAGGCAGACAGTAAGAGTGCACAGTATTTCAAGGAAATGAGCTTCATGAGTCCAGTATTCTGAAAGCGTAACCTCTGAAAGATAGTGACTGCCACCGGGAGTTCAAGTGGTCATCCGGCAGAAATCCTGACCGTTTGACCTTGAAGGGACAAGTCTTATTGGAGCCTGATCGGGAATATGCGACGAGATAAAGTTGATCAATTTGACCCGATATTGCCCAAAGGTTCTTTCGGAACACTAAAATCATCACCTCCGGACAACCAGATGGGATTCTATGCCCCGGCGAAAGATCCCCGAGTTGAACCTTC
>JAPPBZ010000236.1 GCA_026702635.1 Bacteroidota bacterium | reverse complement strand
GCAACTGAAGTTTGAGTCGCAAAATAAAGGGTTTCTTCCAATTCTGCATTGTCACCAAAGCAGTGGACGAGGCAGATGCTTCATTTTCAGGTACATTGTAATAGTCCCATCCAAGAAGTACTAGCAGAACCAGGGCCGCAATACCATGAAATCTAGGCTCGCTCTTTGGAGC
This sequence comes from Bacteroidota bacterium, assembly GCA_026702635.1. Classification (GTDB taxonomy): domain Bacteria; phylum Bacteroidota; class Rhodothermia; order Rhodothermales; family Bin80; genus Bin80. The sequence continues at coordinate 2,643 of JAPPBZ010000236.1, read as the reverse complement.
TTTACGCAGATCGTTCGTGGTAGATTTCTTTAGAAAAGAATAGAATGTAACGCCTGCTATCAGGGTCACAATTGAGAATGAATAGAGACAGAGTTGACACCACCCATCGATGGCAGTTGCCTGCAAAAGTGTCAGGAATAATGAGTAAATCCAGCCCAATCCAACGATGGCCACCCGACCTTTGATGAGCCGGCTCCCCAGTCCGCTAATATTTCTTGAGATCAAGACACTGCCGACTGCGATGGCCATATAAAACAAAAATCCCCACCATGCACTTGAAATTCCCAATGGAGCCGGGTCACTAGCAATGACACCGGTACAATCCGATCCAATGCTGCAGAGTGGATCTGCACCAGCACTACCTCCCTCGCTATACCAGAGAGCGATATGAAGCGTTAGACCAACACCTGCAAGTGCCAGCACATAAAGAAGTCGTTCAAGATTCTTACGATATGTAAAAAAAGCCATAGCTTCTGTTTTTAATTCTCCCAAAACTAATGAATTCTATCCGGTCAATCTATCAAACACGGACCTAGTACCATACAGAAATTCATCCCACCAAATTATATGGCATTGAATTGCCGGATCATGCGTATAAGCGAGTATGACACGTCATGAATTTCACTCAGTGGTCGAACGGGAGCATGCAAAGGGACTTGAGCGCTTTGTTGTTCCGGTCAACCGTCGCTTAAGTGCCGATTTGCTTACCCCAGTTAGTGCTCTTCTGGCACTGCGACAGAATAGCCATCATGCATTTCTACTCGAAAGCGTCGAAGGGGGCGAAAATATGGCCCGTTATTCTTTCCTCGGCCGCAACCCTTACCGGATTGTGCGATCTGTGGGAAGAGAAGTTACGGTTGAACAAGTTCGAACACAGGAGACTGTAACGGCTCCCGAGGCGAATGTGTTTGATGTCCTTCGTCGCTTCATGGATGAATTTATAGAGGTCAAACTATCTGGATTGCCTCGGTTCCGCTGTGGGGCAGTTGGTTATCTGGGCTATGACAATGTACGTCTCATTGAGCATTTACCGAACCCGCCAACAGATGATGTGAACCTTCCAGACGCAATCTGGTGTTTCTACGATACCCTGGCAGTCTTTGATCGCGTAAAACATCAGATCGTCCTGATTGCGAATGTATTTATCACACCCGACTCGGATCTGGATGATGAGTATACTCAGGCTACGGAGCGGATCCGTGACCTGGAACGCGATCTCCAATCTCCATTTCACAGTCCAGGCCCGGTCAAGCTTGGCTCCGAGCAGCTAGCCTCAAATTTTGCACGTGAAGACTTTGAGGCTGTCGTTACAGAAGCAAAGCAACGAATTTATGAGGGGGATATTTTTCAGGTAGTGCTCTCCCAACGATTCTCTCTCTCGTTCGAGGGCGATCCGTTCAATCTATACCGTGCCCTTCGCCAAATCAATCCCTCTCCCTATCTTTTCTACCTTGATCTGGATGAGGTCTCACTCATTGGCAGCTCTCCTGAAGTTCTTGTGCGTGTTGAGGACAAACGTGCTGAGTTACTCCCCATTGCGGGGACTAGGCCCCGGGGTGAGACACCTGAAGAAGATGAACAACTTGCGCAGGACCTTCTCCTGGATGCAAAAGAGCGCGCCGAACATCTGATGCTGGTTGACCTTGGACGAAATGATCTCGGACGAATCAGCAAACTGGGTAGCGTAACCGTTGACCGCTACGCCTACGTTGAACGTTATTCTCACGTCATGCATATCGTAAGCGCGGTTTCAGGGCTTTTACGTGACGATATGACGACCATAGATGTTCTCCAGGCCTGCTTTCCGGCAGGGACCGTCAGCGGAGCCCCCAAAGTGAAAGCCATGGAAATTATTGATGAGCTTGAGCCAACACGGCGGGGAATTTATGCGGGCGCGGTAGGATATATCGATTTCTCCGGAAATATGGATATGTGCATTGCCATTCGAACGATGGTCGTTCAAGAAGATCACATATTCATTCAGGCAGGCGCAGGCATCGTTGCAGACAGCATGCCGGCACTCGAATATGAAGAAACAAAAAATAAGGCCCGGGCGCTTCGGCAAGCACTACTAATTGCGGCGCAAGGACTCTTGTAATCTTTAGCTTGTATAGCACCAGTGATTCATGACCGTCAAGGAAATCAAATCCGCTTTACTTAGGAAAGGCTGGGCAGGAAAAACCGTCAGCCGTAAAGAAACCGCAGAAAGGCTTAATCCATTGATTGAAGCACATGTGAAACTGAAACTTACATATGCCAACCTCCTGCCCCTGCTTGCGTCAGATTCTGAACGACAGGAACTGGAGCTCTTTTTGAAGACGCTTCGACTTGATGTTGGTAAGCTCAAGGAGCTTGTATTCAGCTGCGGTGAAACCGCCTTTAACGGCACCTCACTGGAACCGGAATCATTCAACCTGACCAGCGATGATCCACTTTCAGACTTACGGGAATGTGAGCTTGCACTCCGCGAACAATTGGATGCAGAGTGCCCTGTTCAGCATCAAATTCGTACGGAGGCGGTGCTGGTTCGCCTACGCAAGAATAGCGATACCCGACTTTCCTTTATCCGAAAGTGTGTCCACCGTGCACTGACAGCCGCGTAAAGTCCCCGATGGTACCGTATCCTTTCACACCAGACAAAAC
>JAPPBZ010000120.1 GCA_026702635.1 Bacteroidota bacterium | reverse complement strand
GTGGTGGGCGACCGGCATAACCGCGTCTGAGCAACTGCGATGGCGACCTTGGACTATTCTACTCAGCATCCAAAGCAGATACACTGCCGCAAGGATAACCCCTGTAGTTGCAATGATCGTCAATACGGGCATCCCCGGCGCCTCGCTGCTGAATGCTCCGACCAGAATCAGAAATTCACCAACGAAGCCGTTAAGCCCCGGAAGCCCTGCACTCGCCAGTGCTGTCAGTACCATGAAGAATGTCAGTACCGGTACGGATTTCGCGATACCTCCATAGTCAGACATCAGGCGTGTATGCCGCCTCTCGTACAACATCCCAACAAGCAAAAATAATGCTCCCGTGGAGATTCCATGATTGATCATCTGGATCATGGCGCCTTGAATGCTCTCCAGAGTCAGCGCAAAAATTCCCAGCACCACAAAGCCCAGATGACTCACGCTTGAGTAGGCGACCAGTTTCTTAGCATCTGTCTGCGCACGGGATACTAATGCCCCGTATACAATGCCTATCACAGCAAGGATACCGATCAATAGCGTATGTGCTACAGAGGCACTGGGAAAGAAGGGAAGGCAAAAACGAATCAGACCGTAAGTCCCCATCTTCAACAGCACGCCTGCAAGAATTACAGACCCACCCGTCGGCGCCTGCACATGGGCATCTGGCAACCAAGTGTGAAATGGGAAAACCGGAACTTTGATTGCAAAAGCAAAAGCAAATAGAACGAACAGCCAGGTCTGCATCCCCAAGGGGACATTAAAGGCCAACAGCTTGAAATAATTCGTAGTGAATACACCATCGTTGACCGCATTTCCTGCTGCGTATCCAAGATATAGAATTGCAACTAGCATCAAAAGAGAGCCTGCCATCGTGTAGATCACAAACTTGATGGCCGCGTAAATCCGACGCTCTCCTCCCCAGATCCCAATAAGGAAATACATCGGAATCAGGGTTAGCTCAAAGAAAATGTAAAAGAGAAGGACGTCAAAGGCGCAGAATACCCCCGTCATGCCAGTCTGCAGGACCAAGAGCAATACATAGTATCCCTTGATATTCTCTTTGATATAGGTCCAGGAACACAGGACAACGATTGGGCCCAAAAATGTGGTCAACAACAACAGCAGCAGGCTAAACCCGTCAATTCCAATGAGATAGCGTACATCCAGGCTTTCAGAAATCAACGGAAACTCCACACCGCGAAATTGCAAATCGGCTGCATTAGCTACATCAAATCCAAACCAAAGCGGGAGTGACAGCAGAAACGTGCCCAACGCGACGAGCAGCGCAAACCAGCGCACCGAGCGATCACTCGGCGCAAAAAGCATACAGAGTGCTCCTACCAAAGGTAGAAAAATGATTGTCGTCAAGAGGTTTGCGAACTCCATCGCGGATGCTACTTGATATTAAAGGAGAAATAATGCAATCATTAAAACAGACCCAAGCAGGATTGCCAGTGCATAATTCTGCACAACCCCTGTTTGTAATCGTCCAAATAACCAACTGAATACCATGGATACCCGTGCCGTCGCATTCACCAATCCATCCACGACATATTGATCGAACGGTGCAAATGCCTTCTGTGCACCCCCAATCACTGGTCGAACAATCGCCCGATTATAAAACTCGTCCCAATAGTAGCTCGATTGCCACCAGCGGTAAAGCGCACCGAAGCTGCCCTGAATCAACTGATCCCCACCCAACTCATACCTCGCAAAGAATCTCCATGCCCACAAGACTCCTACGATGGCAATGAGCGAGCCCAGCACTATCAACCCAATTTCAACCGAAACACTTACATGAGCATGGACTCCGGGCTCGGCAACCGGACCTAAATGATCTCCATGTCCGACAAGGTAATCATGGATCCAGTTCGACAACCCAATCTTTTCGGCTACTTTAGGGAATCCAATCGCTCCTCCGACCATGGACAATCCAGCCAGAATTAGAAGCGGTAGCGTCATTGACCACGGCGACTCGTGGGGATGCAATTTGTCCTGCATAGGCCATCTGGCTTTGCCCTCGAAAGTCAGCATGTACGAACGCATCATGTAGAATGCAGTCAGAAGCGCGGTAATGATCCCCACACCCCAGACAAACCATGCATACATGTTCCCATCGTATCCATATTCAAATGCCTTGAACAGGATTTCGTCTTTCGAAAAGAATCCCGCCGTCAATGGGATTCCCGCGATTGCAAGCGTAGACAAGAGATAGGTCCATCGGGTAATGGGCATATATTGTTTTAGCCCTCCCATGAAGTACATATCCTGCGCATCAAAATCACCATCGTAGCCTTCGTGCCGGAGATCATGCTCGACATGATGCATCCCGTGAATCACGCTCCCCGAGCCCAGGAACAGACAGGCTTTAAAGAACGCATGGGTAACGACATGGAAGATTGCGACAAAAAATGCCCCTACCCCTGCTGCCATGAACATGTATCCTAGCTGGGATACCGTTGAGTAGGCAAGAACTCGTTTGATGTCACGCTGTGTCAAAGCAATGGTCGCTGCCACAATTGCTGTCACTGCACCCACCACAGCAATCACTACCATCACCTCTGGGGTCATCAGCACCAGGGGTGAGAGCCTCGCCAATAGATAGAGGCCACTGGTGACCATGGTCGCTGCGTGAATCAACGCAGAGACGGGCGTTGGCCCCGCCATTGCATCGGGAAGCCAAATGAATAGAGGAATCTGTGCACTCTTTCCAGTTGCCCCCAAAAACAGAAGGAAGACCACGACCATAATCGTGCCCTCCGACATTGCCTCTGCGCCCGATAGTACACTGCTGAAGTCCAGCTCCCCCACTTCCCGAACCAGAATGAACATGGC
>JAPPBZ010000244.1 GCA_026702635.1 Bacteroidota bacterium | reverse complement strand
CGAGTGCGATCCGATACTCTTTCTCTACCATAAACCGTACGATGGACCGCCGGGCCTTTGCTAATTCCTCATTGTCTGCCGACAAATAAGCCGTCAGTGCAATCGTAATGATCGCCATAAACAGCACGATAATCGAGTTGGGAAGCGGTGGATTAATTCCATATGAAAAAGCAACCCAGAGAGCAACCCACCATATTGCCAACCAAGCCAGGCGATTGAGCTTAATCCAGCGCGTAACGACGAACTGAATGACAACCATGGCTGCCACAATTCCTAATAGTACAAATAAATTCATCGTGCCAACTAGGTCAATTCGGGGAGCCTACATAGATGCTAGGTAATCCACCAATGCCTGCAGTTCCGAGGTGGAAACCTGTTCATAAAAATTATTTGCATCCAACATCGTTGACATCACCCCTGGGATATATCCTTCGGTGACGACCTCATCCGGGTCAACAATCGCTTCATAAATCTCTGCTCGGGACATCCGTTCTCCAAGACCCTGGAGCGTGGGGCCTGCCCCTGCAGTCCCATCCAGTGAATGACAGGTGTTGCATAGATAGGCCGTAAATAACGTTTCTGCATCCCGGTTGCCGCCGACGGCTACGGGGGCAGCCACTTCCTGTGCCGGTGTCTGTCCCTGCCACTGCAGGGTGGTTTCCATGGTCACGCTTGGTGTCCCACCAAGAGACTGCATATAGGCAATCACAGTCAGAATTTCCTGATCGGTCAACGCAATCGGAGGACGGGCAATGTTCGGCATTCCAGCCACGAAGCCCTCCACCACATAAGCATTGGGATCATACATAGATTCAGCCAGATATTCAACATCACTCTGTCCGGGAACGCGTTCAGCGGCAATCGCCCCGATATTGTCCAGGTCAGGAAAACGCAGCCCGGTCCCATGATCCCCCATGGTATGACACGTCAGACAGGTCCCTTTGCCAGCGACGATCTCTTCCCCGATTGAGATCATCTCTTCAGTCGTCAGGTTGCTGGCGATTTCGATATCCTCAGGGGGATCGGTCCGTTTCTGGGGTACCCACAGGCTCACGTACCAATAGAAGACACTGACTACGATCGTGAATCCGAATATTTGCAGGGCCTGTTTCACGGGATTATTGAGCTAATTGATTAATTATCACGCAGGGACTGTTGAGGTTGACGCTTCCTCCTGAGCCCACCGGGATCCAGATTTGGGCGTCCAATCTTTTCTTCCAGAAAGACCAGCCAGGAAGAAGACGATGGCAATCAACAGGAAAAAGACGATCACAATCGCACTAACCACCCCACCCGCAAATCCTAATGTAGGTGTAAATGCATCCACCGAGGTATCCCGCACCACGCCATAGACATGCCAGTGCTGTCGCATCCCCGCACGTACATATCCCATCAGTCCCATTAGCCAGGTAAACGTGATGGCGAGGAAGAAAAGGGCGTACTGACTCCGGGCAGAGATTTTTCCCCATACGATCTCACCACGGGATTTTGCATTCTTGAACAGGAATATATCAATCACGGTCACAGAGACCATGGCAAACAGCACCGACAAGACCTGTGGCTGGCTCAGCCCAATCCGGGTTTGAGCGTCTACAAAATATCCGTACACGCCCAGGAAGACCACATAGATCACTACAGCCGCAAAAATGCCGAATTGAATCCAGTTACCGGTTTTTGCCCATGAAACTGTTGCCTCTTTATTTGCACGCCGATAGAGCAAAAAGCTGACGTAGGTCGTGAGGATCAAAAGGTTCACGGCCGTATTCTTTGCACTCATCACCCCCAGCACGTTCAGGATGGGATGATGCGAACCGCCCATTGCACGAGCTTCCTCTACCGTTGCGACAAGCGAGTGCGGGGTTGCCCATACAATAAAGCAAAGGGTAATTACCCCCAGAAGATATTTGATAAACCTTCGAAAACGCTCCGCACCCGGAATTCGAGCCATACTCAGCCAGAGGTAGTAATTTGCTGCCAGAAATAAATTGCCAATCAGGACGGCCTGCACGATGAAGAGCCACGAAAATGTACCCCCCATCAGGGTGATCCCAAGACTCTGATCATATGCATAGATCTCTACCCCCAGCCAGTACCCCGCAAACGGGAGCGGCAACAGCGCACAAATCGCGACAAAAATCCCGATATACCCCATCCAGTCGTAATGTGCCTTGGCCTCCAATGTCTTCGCACCCAAGAACTTGAACGCACCGTATGCCGCGCCGATTGCACCACCAAACGCCACATTCGCAATCAATCGGTGGATGTTGATCGGCATCCAGGTATAGTTGTTGATCGCCTCCCAGAGACTGGTCAGGTTTCCCATATCGTCAATCCCGTTGGGCGTGTTCATGAACGTCAGCCATGCATTGGCAATGAACATGATGGCCGTACCCACGAGGTTGAGCATCACTCCAATAAATAGATGCAGACGCGGAGAGAGTTTACCCCAACCGTAATAGTACGCATAAAGGAAGAACGCTTCTAGGAAAAAGAGCAGCACGTAAGGCAGAAACGTCCAACTGAATATCTTGACCAGATACTGCGTCAGAGCCGGATAGAAAACCAACAGCCCAAACGTAAGCAGTGCCCCGAGCGTGGCCGTGAATGAAAATGATACGGAAAGGAGCTTCGTGAAGTCGTAGGCCAACTGGTCATAGCGCTTGTCCCCGGTCTTGTACCCGATGAATTCAATCACCAACGCAAATATGGGGACTGCCAGTACAAATGCGGCAAACATCAGGTGCAACTCCGCCACCGCCCACATCAGCACACGACTGCTGATGAACGGTAATGCCCGATACTCAGGATCTGCCTCCTGCGGCATCCCCCACACAGGGCCCA
>JAPPBZ010000107.1 GCA_026702635.1 Bacteroidota bacterium | reverse complement strand
CGACGGCCGACCCCGATCTGACGCCACGGGGCCTCGGATTGCATGGCGCTCACGTCCCGTAGTCGTTGCTCCATGAGAGCATTTGACATCGTCAGCATAGATCTCCAGAGCCGGTTTAGAATACATCCGTGCAGTATCTGAGAGTAAAATACTCCGATTTGTCTGGTAGGCATTGGTCAACTGTGCGTCCTGGCGTACGAGAACCTTGCCGTTGAATACCCCGATTGCGTGATCGTCCAGAATCCCCTTGTAGTACTCAGAGCTGTAACAGTTTGGTTTCGCGTGGTCAACGAGTGTGTTATTATCAACATGAGAGCGTCCACGTGCCATGAACAGTCCTTGAAGCAGACTCTCACAGTGTTCCGCATTGGGGAGGATTGACAGATTATTTCGGGTCAACTCGCCCCCGAACGTGAATGTACCACTATAAAATCTGCTCTGAGTTTCCTGGTATACGCTCAGGTTGGTAATACGACTGATCGCAGGGGTTCCCACTTGTAAATCCAGGTAGTCAACATGCGCTTCCTTTCCGACATGAATCTCCGTGACCGCATTCATCAGCAGGGAAGCTGAGCCCGCAAATTCGGTCGATTGCAAAACCTGTATGGAGGCATCATCAGCCACATGAATGAAGGTTCGCGGTTGCACCAGGGTGGGTTCGTTGCATGTAACAACGTGAAGAATATGAATTGGGTGATCAAGTTTGATGCCTGGAAGAGCGGTGATGACAGCTCCATCTTTGATGAATGCCGTATTCAAGGCCACAAAAGGATCTTCAGCATAGTCTGCATGACTCCCCAAGTATGCTTGAACGATATCTTTTTCCGCGGCCGTAGAGAGGCTTTCGATAGAGACTCCTGCAGGAACTTGATCAAGCCGGGACTGCTCGGGTGCGAGGCGGCCGTTCACGAATACCGCCACATGCGGCGTGTCCAATACATCAATTCCCTTCGCCGGAGCCTGGTCCGCTTCCGCAATTTGATAGGCTCGACTGATGATCGGTGTCACATTCGTGTACTTCCAGGATTCATTCTTTCGTCCAGGAAAGCCAGTCTGTGCAAAGCACTCAATTGCCTTTTCTGAGAGGTCAGAAAGCGGATCTGCCGTACCATTCAGGGATTGGTAGCGCTTATAGACCGCCAGGAAACGATCTTCTACACGATGATCTATCAATTCGGGCATAGTCTAAGCAGGTACTTGATCTTGAACCCAATCATAGCCGCGTTTTTCAAGCTTGATTGCGAGCTCCTTACCACCGGATTGAACAATCTGTCCGTCGACCATCACGTGAACAAAGTCGGGTATGATATAATTCAGAAGGCGCTGATAGTGCGTGATAATCAAAAATCCACGCTCGGGGGTTCGCAACTGGTTAACGCCGCGTGCAACGCTTCGTAGTGCATCAATATCAAGCCCGGAATCGGTTTCGTCCATGATGGCCATTGTTGGTTCAAGCATGGCCAGTTGGAAGATTTCATTCCGCTTTTTTTCTCCACCTGAGAAGCCCTGATTTACCGAGCGCTGTTTCAGGCGGGGATTCAACTCAATTAGAGCTGCTCTTTCCTTGGCAAGGCGCAGCAATGCAGCAGCGCCCAAAGGCTCTTGTCCGCGGTGTTCCCGCACGGAGTTCACAGCCTGTTTCAAGAAATTCATCATGCTGACCCCAGGTAATTCAACGGGGTACTGAAAGGCCAGGAACACGCCTTCGCGGGCGCGTTCGTCCACATCCATCTCCAGGAGATCTTCTCCGAGATAATGTACGGAGCCGCTGTCAATCTCGTAATCCTCACGTCCTGCGAGGATGGAGGCCAAGGTGCTCTTGCCCGAACCATTTGGTCCCATAATGGCATGAACCTCGCCGGCATTTACCGAGAGGTCAACGCCCTTAAGGATGGGCATATCTTCAACGGAGGCCCGCAGCCCCCGGATTTCTAAAATTGGTGTCATTCCCTATGATATTGATCAAGTATGATCCGCGAGCGAATGTTTATCCGACGGATCCTTCAAGTTCAATGGCCAGGAGCTTTCGCGCCTCTACGGCAAACTCCATCGGCAATTTGGTTAGAATTTCCTGGCAAAATCCACTCACCAGTAGCTTGATAGCATCTTGCTCGCTGATTCCCCGCTGCTGGCAGTAAAACATTTGATCTTCTCCCACCTTACTTGTCGTTGCTTCATGTTCTACCTGTGCGGTTGGATTGTATATTTCCAGGTACGGAAAAGTATGGGCTCCACAACGGTCTCCCAAAAGCATGGAGTCGCATTGCGCAAAATTCCGAGCATTCTCGGCTTTCTTGTTGATGCGCACTAATCCACGATAGCTATTATTGGATTGCCCCGCAGAGATCCCTTTGGAGATGATTGTACTGGATGTATTTCGGCCGAGGTGGAGCATTTTCGTCCCGGTATCGGCCTGTTGCCGCCCTTTTGTAAACGCGACAGAATAAAATTCCCCGATAGAATGATCCCCTTTCAGGATCACACTGGGATACTTCCAAGTGATTGCAGATCCTGTTTCGAGCTGCGTCCATGAGATCTTGGATCCGGCTCCTTCGCAGATCCCCCGCTTAGTTACAAAATTAAAAACGCCCCCTTTTCCATCGTCATTGCCGGGGTACCAGTTTTGAATGGTCGAGTATTTCACCTCGGCGTCTTTATGTGCAATGATCTCAACGACAGCGGCATGGAGTTGATTTTCGTCCCGGCGTGGAGCAGTGCAGCCTTCGAGATAGGAGACATAAGATCCTTCTTCGGCTACAATCAGGGTTCTCTCAAACTGTCCGGTCCCTGCCTGATTAATCCGGAAATAGGTGGACAATTCCATTGGGCAGCGAACTCCAGGTGGGATAT
>JAPPBZ010000019.1 GCA_026702635.1 Bacteroidota bacterium | reverse complement strand
CTCCTGCGGTTCCAACCCCGAAACAGATCCACAATGTAGCAGCGATATTAATTCGCAAAAGCTGCATCAAATGCCGCACCTGACGGCTTAAAGTCTACGTTCTTGACAAAGGCACAGGCTTCTGAGGCACCGGCTTCCCGATCCATTCCAATATCTTCCCACTCAATGGAGAGTGGTCCATTGTAATTGATCCGATTCAAGGCACGGATGATCTCTTCAAAGTTAACAGATCCGCGACCAATTGAACGAAAATCCCAAAAACGTCCCGGTGCGCCAAAATCTGTATGCCCCCCGAATACACCCACAGAAGTCAAACGGTCTGACCACCAGACATCTTTCATGTGGGTATGATAAATCCGATCTGCAAATCGATCAATGAAGGCCACGTAATCTACACCCTGATATCCGAGGTGACTCGGATCATAATTAAATCCAAACGCTTCCCGATGCCCGATTGCGTCCAATGCGCGCGCACTACTCGCGATATCAAAAGCGATCTCTGTCGGATGTACTTCAAGGCCAAATCGAACACCGACCTCATCAAACACATCTAAAATTGGGTGCCATCGATCCGCGAAATCCTGGAATCCTGCGTCAATCATTGCAGGATCATTAGGTGGAAAAGAGTACAGAAGCGGCCAGATGCTGCTACCGGTGAAACCATTCACGACCTTGACACCCAGTTTTGCGGCAGCCCTCGCTGTATCCTGCATTTCTTTTGCAGCACGTTCCTGAACGCCTGCCGAATCCCCGTCTCCCCATACATGAGGCGGAATGATTGCTTTATGGCGCTCATCAACACGATCACAGACCGCCTGCCCAACCAGGTGGTTACTGATTGCATATACGTTCAAGCCATGCCGTGCAAGAAGATCGTGCCGTCCTTGGCAGTAATCACTCTCATGGAGTGCCCGCTGGACATCAAAATGATCCCCCCAACATGCTAACTCCAACCCATCATAGCCCCATGAAGCGGCCTTTTCTGCAAGTGTTTCAAGTGTAAGATCGGCCCATTGGCCGGTGAATAAAGTGACTGGACGTGCCATGTATATGATTTGATCTGGATAGGTACAGATGCCTGTGTAAAGCTCACGGGGACATCTGATACGTTATCAATGAATTAAAATTCACGACTTAAGCTGGAGGTATGTAACTGGCATCAACCCATCCTCTGCGCCTGCCACTCTCCAATGCAGTGAGAATGAAATGTACCCCTCTGGCACCATCCTGCACGCTTGGGAAATCAAGATCTTGCGGTGCTGCGTCCTCTCCTGTCTTGTGAGCTGCAATCGTTCTACCGGCATTCAGATAAATATTTGCAAAAGCTTCCAGAAATGCCTCTGGATGCCCACTGGGAAGACGACTGCTGTGCTGCGCTGCCTCGGATAGGTAGTCATTACCACGCTTAAATACCTGTTCAGGTCCATCCAGGTCACGATAATAGAGCCAATTCGGATGCTCTTGAAACCATTGAAGGGATCCTGTTTCACCATGCACTCGAATATTCAGGTTGTTCTCCTCTCCGATAGACACCTGAGAGGCATGCAACACGCCCCGGGCTCCTCCCTGATAGTGGACCAACATATTGACATCATCATCAATCATCCGGCCTTCAACGAAGGTAGTGACATCTGCACACAACTCTTCAATCTCCAAACCCGTCATATATCGGGCAAGGTTTTCTGCATGGGATCCGATATCTCCCAACGATCCTGCACCGGCACGACTCGGATCTGTACGCCAATCTGCCTGCTTATGTCCTGTGAGCTCAAGCGGCGTTGCGAGCCACCCCTGCGGGTATTCGACAACAATCTTGCGGACGGCCCCGATCTTGCCTTCTCGGATCATTGCACGCGCCTGTTTGACCATAGGATATCCGGTATAATTATGCGTGAGCGCAAATATACGGTTGTGCTTGCGTACCAAATGACACAATGCTTCCGCATCTTCCAGTGTATTGGTCATCGGCTTATCACAGACGACGTGAAATCCCGCCTCAAGAAACGCCTTTGCGACCGGAAAATGCACATGATTGGGAGTTACGATTGACACAAAATCAATCCGATCATCACGGGTCGCCTCCCTCTCGACCATCTCTAAAAAAGAAGCATAGGACCGATCTGTGGTAAGTCCCAACTCTTTCGCCTGTGCCTTGGACTTCGCTGGATCTGACGAAAATGCGCCAGCGACCAACTCCATCGTTCCATCAAGAGCAGCCGCCATCCGATGCACATTCCCAATAAATGCGCCCGGGCCACCGCCTACCATACCATAGCGCAGCTTTCGATCTAGCCCCATTTAGAATTCCAGTGATCTTAGGTGAGCAATACTGGTACGGATGCTCGCCAATGCATCTTCTGGATGATCATGTTCCACGAAATAGTGCTTGAGCCCGGCAGTTTCACGTTCCGCTAAGATTGCAGCAAAATCAATCTGACCTTCGCCAACGGGGGTCATTTCACGATCTGCTCCCATGTCCTTAATATGACACAATGGGAAATGCCCTGGATAATTCTGGAAGTATTCTATCGGATCACGGTTCGCATAGGCAATCCAATACAGGTCAAGTTCCATCTTCACCAGATCCGGGTCCATCTCTGCGAGCATAAAATCATAGGGAATGATTCCATCCTCGGCGGGCTCAAATTCAAATTCGTGATTATGGTACGCAAACTGGATCCCGGACTCTTTGCATGCAGCCCCCACTTCGTTAAAAAATGGGACATATTTTCTGTAGTGGGCCATGGTTCGCTGGTCTTCATCCAGCTATGGGCACACGATATATGAATGTCCAATCCGCTTTGAGGCATCCAACACCTTTGTTAAGTCGTCCTGCAGGGCACCAAGTGGTACATGACCTG
>JAPPBZ010000331.1 GCA_026702635.1 Bacteroidota bacterium | reverse complement strand
CCTGAGCTTTTGAGCAAGGAATTGAGGAAGCGTTCCTGGAAACCAACCGCTGTTGCACTTTCTGGGAATACAGATGTGTACCAGCCTGCAGAGCGGAGATTTAAGTTGACCCGTGGCTGTCTGCAGACTCTCTCAGATCATCGTAATCCGGTTGGCATTATTACAAAAAACCATCTCGTCACACGTGATATAGATATTCTGGCTCCGATGGCACGGCTGAGTTTAGTGCGGGTAATGATTTCAGTTACAACGCTGCGTAGCAAAATTACCAGAGTTATGGAGCCTCGCACAAGCATTCCAGCACGTCGATTGGATGCAATTGAGGCACTCTCTGAAGCGGGGATTCCTACTGGTGTGATGGTCGCTCCTGTGGTTCCAGGTTTGACAGATGAGGAACTTCCGGCGATTCTTGAGGCTGCAGCCAAGCGGGGAGCGACACTGGCCGGATACACTGTACTTCGATTACCGGGACCGGTCGCTCCGCTTTTTGAAGACTGGCTGAATCGGGTGATGCCGGAGCGCAAGGATAAAATTATCGGTCGAATCAAGGAACTTCGTTCGGGGCGGCTCAATGATCCACGGTTTAGGCACCGGATGCGCGGGGAAGGGGAGTGGGCAAGTTTTCTGAAAAATCTCTTTGAGGTGACATGCAGACGATACGGGTTCAATGAATCAAAAGAGCCATTACGTACAGATTTATTTATCCGGAATCCAAGCAATCAACTCAATCTGTTCGATCAGGATGATTTAGGTACAGCTTGGTCTGGATAGACAGATTGTGTTGCCAGGGAATCCAGAGGTGTTGCTGGATTGATCGAGGGTACACCTTATTGCCGGCAAAAAATCCTTGCGACGAAAGTCATCAAGCATTTTCTCGCTAAGCCTCAGGTTTCGGTCACGTGAGCATATCGTCTTCGGTAAGTGAGCAGGCTTTCTGGATCATGGCATCTAGGATATTCAGATCCACGTCACTTAACCGCTTGATGTAGAGGCAGCTCTTGCCCCTGGTATATTTTCCCAGCTTCGTTAAGGCGGCTTCATGGCGATTCAGTCCACCGGACAGGTATATACTGAAGGCTCTTTTTCGAGGAGAAAACCCGACTTGGAACCATTCGCCAGTCCGGCCCGATGCATAGCGATAACGAAACTGGCCAAAGCCAATGATGCTGGGACCCCACATCTTTGGTGAATCCCCTGTGGCTACTCCCATCATACGCAGCAGAACAGCACTGTCTGCTTGTTGGTCAGGGCGCTCCAGTGCATTGAGGAATTCCTGGACGCTCGCATTGGTAGGTTGAGTTTTGAGTTGTGACATTGGTTCATTCTCTGCGCAGTCAAATATAAACACTGTTGATTCCCAAATAGAATGCCAGTTATTGCGCTTCCTCCCGAATATATCATTGCGGGAGGTACACCTGTGCAACAGGCTGCCTTTCAGATACCGTTTAGGGAGTCTTCTCAGAGGCGGATCCAGAAACACGGCAGGACCGGAGTCGACTTTCACATGTACGTCCCACCTGACTCATAGGTCGTTCGCACGCCAGAGATACCAGCTGGCAACACTTCGGAATGGTTTCCAATCATCCCCCAACGAACGAAGCTCCGAGGCTTTGGGGAGATCCTCTAGATCGTAGGCGATCTTGTATCCACGGCGGATCCCCAGGTCGGTAACCGGCCATACATCTGGACGTCCCAGGTTGAAAATGAGAAGCATCTGAACCGTCCAGATTCCGATTCCTCGGTGTATTGTCAGCGCTTCAATGATCTCTTCGTCGCTTAAGGTCTGAATGCGCGTTCGATCCGGCAGTGTACCATCTTTTGCGCTTGCGGCAAGGCTACGAATTGTATTCTCCTTTGCCTGAGAGAGTCCTACCGACCTGAGTGTGCCGAGCGGGGTCTCGAGGAGGGCATCAGGTTCAGGAGGGCCGCCAAATAGGCCGAACAGTCGGCCCTGGATCGCTTTTCCAGCGTGCCTCGAAATCTGTTGGAAGATCACAGAGCGTACCAGTTCCTGGAAAGGGCTCCACTCATCGGTCAATAACAGCTCGAAGGCACCCACGCGGGCAATCAGGCTGGCCATGCAGGGGTCCGAGGCCCTGAGAGCATGTAGCGCTTCATCAATATCGTAAGGGGGCATCTAAAAAGAAATCTTATTAAAATTCTTCACAAAGAATTCACAATTATTTGGTGTAACATTTATGGAAGCGCTTCCGTAAAGGTCGGCTAGATTGAGTCACCAACTCCAACACCAAACCCTATAAAGCCATGAAAACCTTATTTGCTTTTTGCTTTTCAGCAATCCTCGCCCTACCCGTTTTTGCACAGGATGTTGCAAGCGTCCTTGATAATGACGACATTCGCTGGAATCTTGCAGCCGCACAAATTGAGTCCTCCCTGGACTCAGAGTACCAGTCAGTGCGTGAACAGACACTGAAGAACGCAATCGTATTAGCGACCCTCTATCGCGACAAGTTCGACTTGAGTGACCAAGGATCGTTGTTACGTAAAATTTACAAGGAGTCGGAGTCTGATCAAAATCACATGCTTGCATTAGCACTGCTTCACACCATCGGCGGCACCAGAGTACAGGACTTTTTGGCCCACAATGAAACACAGGCTGATTCGGATGAAGTTCGTCTGGTTCTGGCATCTGTCTTGAACGAATACTACAACAGTCGTCAGACTACATCCGTCATCGGATAGCTCCAAACCTGATTCAAACCCTGTCGTCGGTTTGGATCGCATAAATTCAAAGGGCACACGGTGGATTCATCGTGTGCCCTTTTTTATGAATCATGGTCCATTGGCGGATCCCCTTCACGAACCACTGCCTTCTCCAGTACCGTCCCGTGATTCAGCCCTCG
>JAPPBZ010000017.1 GCA_026702635.1 Bacteroidota bacterium | reverse complement strand
CCTTGATTGTGCTGGCCGAGCACTCCGAAATTCCGCGAATAATAAACTCCGTTCCGCTTTGCTGTGTAGACATCGTCCGGGGCCATGTCACTGTTGGATAGAGTTGTGAAGAACTGGCCTAGCTCCACATCGTAGCGCATGTCTGGTAGGGAAAGCCAAGAGTTACCACCGTCCGTGCTTTTAACAATCATGGAATATTGAATGGATCCCAGCAAGAGATTTGGATTGGTTGAGTGCCAAAGTGCTTCGAATCCGTCGCCGCTAAGCCGATGGTCCCATTGACTATTCGCCTCTGGCTCAGACTCTGACAGCCATGTACCATTGTCCTGTGTCCCTCCTATGTAGACGTAGGCCCCTGGCTTTTTTGCGACTCCATAGAATTGAGAAGTATTGTAACCCGATCCATTTTTATCCAACTCCTCAAAAAAGCGCCCATTATCTTTGGAAATCGCTACACCGCCATCGTTGGCGTTAAAAACCCAGAATCTTTCATTTAAAGAATCAACCACAACTGGCATTATGATATGATGGTCCGCGTGGGCCGCGCGGTCTACATTAATCCCGAAGTCGGTTGTTCGTGTGGGCCTGTTGGGTATAGTTATCATGTCCGAGATCAGAATTCGATGCAAATTCAGGCCGCCAACGAACACCGTATTCGGCTGAAACGGGTGTACGGCAAGTGAATTGTGCCAATATCCACGACCGTGGGTCCAATCTCTCGCTTGGTCGTCAATAGTAAGAACCCAGTTAATTCCACCATCATAGCTTTTGTAGAGATCTATGATACCAGAATCATAGGCTGCCGCATATGCGATATCCGGATCAGAAGGCGAATAGGCAAATTCGATCCTCCTCGAAGGGGGTACGGAAAAGGATGAATCCACCTGCTGCCATGTAAGTCCTGCATCGAGGGAATAGAAGGGAGATGCCCGTCCGCCCGCGGCAATCTGTACATTGAAATTACCCGGTTGTGCCTGCAAAGCCATCATGTGCGGATAATGGGAGTCCCTGCAACACACTTTTCTCCAAGTTATGCCACTATCAGAAGTACGAAATAAGCCGCCGTTGGTAGCCGCTATGACCACATTCGAGTTCACTGGATCAACCAGTAAGCGGTATACATCTAAGAAATTATCGTTCTCGTGCGTTGACCGGAGATGCTCCCATGTTACGCCTTGATCACTGGACCGAAAGATTCCCAGTCCGGTCACCGGCTCATTCCAAGCCTGTCCACCGGTGCCCAAGTAGATTACGTCGTGATTACTTTCCGCCATAGCCAAACTACTGACCGATAAGGAGGGGAAATGATCGGTTTGGGCCTGCCACGAACGACCACCATCAGTGGTTTTCCATAAACCACCAGATACAGAACCCGCCCAAATAGTTTCACGATTTGGATCATCCGGGTCTACGATGAGTGCTCGTGTACGACCTCCGACATTTCCAGGGCCACGTTCAACCCAATTGAGTGATTCGACTGTTTTGGCGGCTCTTAATGCCTTATTAAATTCCGTCATTCTATACCCAATCGGGTACTCATTGGCACCATTTACAGATGTCCGGATACGACGGTGATATTCGGCATATAAATCTGGATGGCCCTCCTCAACAGAGATTTGTGCCTCTTCGGGAATATGGATTACTTCGGAACTCCCCCTGCTGTACCAGAACGATTCAAAAGAAGGACGGCAAAGAACGATGGTTAGTATGAGTAGCAAAATTCCCGCAAACACGGAACTGATCGGTAGGGAGGCTCTCATAGAACTTTTACGATGTGAGTTGAAACCTGATGTTCTCAACCGATCGGAATGTGGATTTAAGTTGATGTTTTTCACTTTCTCCTGAACCCAGAGCCTCTTGCAAAACCTATTTTGTTAGAGCCGGTGATTTGGCTAATTCGAGGGCAAAAACTGCCCCATTTTTTCCAAATTACGTGAACCATTGGCATGTGTTCACCGCTTTTTTGAGTCCATAGATGATTTGTGTGTATCAAGGTGATGTCGTCCAGGCCACATCAACCTGAATACACATCGGTGGGCAATGATGACGCTCCCTTATCCCCCGGAAACGTTGCTGAGAAACATGCCGAGTCTCTTTCCCTCAGTGTTTCCCAGCCTTAGGTTGGTTTCCCGTATTCCTCTTGGAGGAATCCGGGGAAGCAATTTAGATCAGGCTGTAAATGCACCTTTTCAAGTACTCTGACTATCTGCCCAAATATCATAAATCCGAAAGGACTATGACACTTTTGAGGATTCACCTCACACTACGCCTTCCATTCCCATGGCGGACGTTCTGGGAGCCTTTCCCTTAGCTCACCGATCAGTCCCTGTTCGTAGGGACCTTGATACTCGCAGGCAAAGAACCGGCCAAGCGCTTCATTCTGAAGCCGTTCCCAGGAGGACTCTTCCTCGCCCGGCAGGACTGGATAAAAGCACGCTTCCACACTCTTCGCAGCACGATAATCACTGAATGCATCCCCAATCATAAGCATATGATCAGAAGCATATTGACTGCCTGCAAAGGTAGATAGCTGATGGGATTTGGAGCCCATCTCCTGGCCTGCAATCACCTGTACATACCCTGACAACCCGTGCTCACCCCATTCCCGATGCAGGGCGTCTACCGGTGTACTGGAAGCAACCATCATATCCGCCTGGTTCGCGGCTTTTGAAAGCACGTCATGCACATAAGGGAATGGTGGAACCCCATGCACCATCTCTGTCACCGCCTGATTGACTCCTTCACTCCATGCTAATGCATCCACCAGCGCAGGAATACGCTCGGCAGCATCGGCGAGTGCGGGGTTTCCCAATTTTGGTTTTGTATGTATCCAGTCCCTTAGTTCTTCCAGAACCGGAATGGTCACCCTGCGACGTAGAACTTCTGGACGCGTACGC
>JAPPBZ010000275.1 GCA_026702635.1 Bacteroidota bacterium | reverse complement strand
CATCCTGTACTATCATCCCTGGCAGCTGGTAGTAGCCATACCACTTTTTTTTCTTTTTTGGCAAATCGTGGCTCCAGCTTTGGTGAGCCGCACCGCGGTCTCTTTATTGAGAGTACTGGATGCCGTAATCCTACAAGCTGTTCTCTACGCCGGGGTGATGTCAGTGCTCGCCCTGTCCGGTCAGTACGAGTCTTTAGCTGTGGGACTGATAGGATTTATATGCCTTCGCTGGGGTATTCTGACTTATCTGACGCGTCCAATAGTTGTCCGCTGCTGGAAAACAATGTATAAACTTCCCGTACCTGATCATATATTGCGGGCCTTTATGGTTCGGAGCGCACTAAGGAATGGGATCAATCTTGCTGGCTTTGAAGAAATTGAGCAGAACGTTATCGATAATATGTTTAAGAGGAAGCCTCAGAGGGGGGAACCGTAGATGCTGAATCATGTGTATGCCAATTCGGTCGACGAATTACGGGCTGGAGTAAGGCGTTTGCTTGAAAAATCATACCACTCATCGCAAACGAGGATTGCTCGGGTTTCGGTAATATTGGACGGCGTAACCCCACTGGAGTGGTTAATCCATCGTCCAGAAGGAGGGCGTATCTACTGGTCGGGCAGGGATTATGGGATTGAAGTAGCGGCTTTTGGCGAGGCAGATTGCCACTACTCATCCTCCGCCACAGATCTACAGGAGCTGCGTAGTGGGCTTGGGACGATGCTTTCAGAATGTGAGCATGGGGTACGTTATTACGGAGGCATTCGCTTCGACCTGCATCACTCAGGCGAGGAGCAGTGGTCTTCTTTTGGGTCATGGCGGTTCGTACTGCCGAGATTTGAGGTTCGCAAGAACTCCAAGGGTACGATGCTCATGTGCAATCTTGTGATCCCAAATGATCAGCCGCAAATAGAATCGATTCTCGATCAGGTCGATAGCTTGCATGGCTCCATCCAAGGAACAGAAACCAATTCAAAGTCTACGGGGCACCGTTTTCGACCGGACTTTGAGGATTGGGGGTTGATGGTTGACAGTGCACTCAATGCGTTCAACCATACTTCTTTGGATAAAGTAGTGCTCGCACGAGAGGCTTCCGTAGATTTTTCAGGGCCACTGGCACCAGTCTCTATCATTCAGGCATTGAAAAAAATCTCCCCCAATTGTTTTCATTTTCTTTTTGAACCCGCTCTCGGGGAAGCATTTTTGGGCGCCTCACCGGAACGATTATTCAGACGGGAAGGACGATCTATTGAAAGTGAAGCAGTTGCGGGGACTCGACCTCGTGGAGCATCTGAGGTGGATGATGCAAGAATGATTGATGAGTTGTACAGTAGTGCGAAAGAGCAGCGGGAGCATGAATTTGTCCGAATCAGTCTGCAGGAAGAGGTTACGTCATTAGCAGCATATGTAACGATGGACACGTTGCCTTCCATTATGCGTCTGACCTCAGAGATTCACCTAGTTTCCCGGTTGCGTGCGATTATGCAGCAGGAGTACACAAGCTTAGACGTATTGGAAGCATTACACCCGTCTCCCGCGGTAGGGGGATATCCATCGGAGCAGGCTTTAGATCTAATTCGGCGGAAGGAACCCTTTGATCGAGGGTGGTATGCTGGGCCAGTGGGTTGGTTGGGGGTTAATGAAGCGGAATTCGCTGTAGCAATACGCTCTGGGCTTGTATCTGGGTCAATGATCAGACTTTATTCGGGGGCGGGCATTGTTCGCGGATCTACTCCCTTGGATGAATGGCATGAAATTGGACACAAGATTGGTGATTTGGCACAGGTGTTAGGGTTATATGATTCTGCCGTTCAGTCAGAACTCCAGCGCGCATGAGTCGGAGCAATGCTGAAAGAGCACGCCTGATCATCGGGGAGTTGGTGCGTTGTGGGATTGACCAATTTGTCATAGCCTCGGGGTTTCGAAGTGCTCCTCTTGCTTTGGCTGCGGCCAGTCATCCATCTGCTCAAGTGACCGTGCACTTTGACGAACGGGGCAGTGCATTTTTTGCATTAGGATACGGCCGGGTAACCCGTAAACCGTGCGTATGGATCACGACCTCTGGGACAGCCGTAGCAAACGGTCTTCCTGCTGTAGTAGAATCTGCTATGGATGAGGTCCCATTGATTTGCCTCACGGCGGATCGTCCTCCAGAACTCCGCGACACCGGTGCAAATCAAGCAATTGACCAGGTTCACATTTTTGGCCATTATCCCAAGTGGTTTGCAGATTTGCCTGCTCCCGCAGCAGAACAGGATGCGTCATTTATCCGCACTACAATTGATTATGCAGTACACCGGGCACTTGGTGGCCCGGTGCATCTGAATTGTATGTTTAGGGAGCTGTTATTGGAAACGAATGACAAAGATCGTTCGATCCCGGCAATCCCGTGGGAAACGGAAGGAGTTCCCAGAACACTCTATCAAACAGAAGCCAAATCTATAGTTACTCTGGATGATGATTTACTGCAGAAAATCTCCAACGCTCAGCGTGGTTTGGTGGTGTCAGGAAGATTGCGAACCCTCGAGGAAGCAGAAGCTATCAGTAATTTGGCCAATCATTTGGGATGGCCTCTAATGGCAGATATTTGCGCTCCAGTCCCTTCCACTGAGAGCTTGGTGAATTTTTTTGATCTGATCGTACGCAGTAAACCATTTATACAGAGGCATCAACCCGATCTAATCCTGCACTTTGGAGCACCACTCGTATCCAAAGAGCTACAGAATTTTTTGGCCAACTCTTCCTCAAAAACGTACGTGGCAATTTCGCCATCGGACAGTAGGATTGATCCATGTCACACCGTAACAGATCGTGTCCAATCAACGATCCCGGATTTTTGCGATGGCCTGTTAAATATTCCATCTGGAAATTCATCTGACAAGGCATGGCGAGACGTCTGG
>JAPPBZ010000294.1 GCA_026702635.1 Bacteroidota bacterium | reverse complement strand
CGCTTGTGTTCCTTATGACGTCATCAGTGTAGCGGAGGCCCGTGAACTGGCGAGAGGGAACCCAAAAAGCTTTCTTCATATTATCCGTCCGGAAATTGACCTGGATCCAAGTATTGATGAATATGACACGACCGTCTATTTGCAGGGAGCCAAAAATTTACGTCGCTTTGCCTCAGGTGAATACAGCCACCAGGAAACAGAACCTTCACTCTATGCTTACCGCATCCGGATGGATGAACACGAACAGGTTGGCATCTATGGTCTTGTATCCGTTGAAGAATACAAGCGGGGAGCTATCCTCAAGCACGAAAATATTCGGCCTCCAAAGGTTGCTGATCGAACCCGTCATATCGTCACACAGGCTGCCCACGCGGAGCCGGTAAATCTGGTATTCAAGGAGCATGCACCAGTAATGGACTTAATGGATGCGTGCACAAAAACAGAACCGTTATTTGATTTTACGGCGGAGGATGGGGTCCAGCATACGGTGTGGAGATTTGCAGACACGGAGCGTTTAGTGGAGGCGTTTGAAGGAGTCAATCCAATCTATATCGCGGATGGACATCATCGGTGTGAGGCGGCATGGAAGGCATGGGATCAGGAGGGGGCGTCTGGCAGTGACTTTTTTCCCGCTGTATGCTTCCCGGCAGGCAGCACACGGATTCTGCCGTATAACCGTGTCATTCGTGTACAGAATGCAGCAAAATTGATCCAGGAGATTGACAGGGTCGGTGTGATTCAAAAGTCCACCGGAAGAGCTATACCATCGGTTCGAGGAGAGGTGTCATTGTATGCGGACGGGGTGTGGCATACGGTTACACTACCCCCAACAAAGCGCAGCGGCGTAGCAGATCAATTGGATGTTGCCCGCTTGGGAGAATTTATCCTGGAGCCCTTTTTA
The DNA here is from genome assembly GCA_026702635.1 of Bacteroidota bacterium. Taxonomy (GTDB): domain Bacteria; phylum Bacteroidota; class Rhodothermia; order Rhodothermales; family Bin80; genus Bin80. The sequence goes on along the minus strand of JAPPBZ010000294.1, from coordinate 2,007 downwards.
GGGATTACAGATCAGCGTACAGATCCGAACATTACGTTCGTGGGTGGAATCCGGGGCACAGATGAGCTTGTGCAGCGAGTGGAGGAAAGCGGGCATAGCGCTGTTGCCTTCTCAATGTTCGCAACCAGTATGGATCAACTGCTGGCCGTGTCGGATGCACACGAGCTCATGCCGCCAAAATCAACCTGGTTTGAGCCGAAGCTTCGAAGTGGACTTTTGATTCATCGTTTTGCAGGATAATGCGTGTACTGATTGCCGACAAATTGCCCGAAAAAAGTATTGAGGCTCTAAGGCAGGCCGGGCACACTGTAGTGGTTGAAATTTGTTCAGCAGATCAACTGCAGGAAGCATTGGTCACCCACGGGATAGAGTCACTGGTGGTACGATCCACCAAGGTTACGCGCAGCATGATTCAACATGCATCGTCCCTTGAATTGATCGTGCGGGCCGGGGCGGGATATGACTCCATTGATTTGGAAGCTGCATCGGAGTTCGGAGTATTCGTTGCGAATTGTCCTGGCAAAAATGCCAGTGCGGTTGCCGAATTAACAATTGGTCTCGTCGTTTCGCTGGATCGTTGGATTCCAGACAATGTCTCAGATGCCCGGGCAGGGAAATGGCAGAAGGGTAGGTATGCCAAGGCGCGGGGACTCAAAGGTAGAATGCTCGGGCTCGTCGGTATGGGAAAAATTGGCCAGCTTGTTGCCCAGATGGCACAGGGGCTCGGCCTTGAAGTGGTTGCATGGAGTCGCTCACTTACCGCTGAATCTGCTGCAGCATTCGGAGTGGGCTTTGTAGATAACCCGATTCAAGTTGCTGCTCAGTCCGACATTGTTTCGTTGCATGTAGCGGCAACGCCGTCAACGTTTCATCTGGCAGACAGGGATTTTTTCGCTGCAATGAAGCCAGGGACACTTTTTATAAATACTACACGGGGAAGTGTAGTGGATGAAAACGCCTTGCTTACAGCGTTGGATGAGAACGGAATTCGCGCTGCCCTGGATGTGTTTGCAGATGAGCCATCCTACAAGGAGGGGCCGCTAACGACACAGTTGCACAAACATCCTTCTGTGTACCTAACCCATCACATCGGAGCATCAACAGCCCAGGCGCAGGAAGCTACCGGGGATGAGGCTGCACGCGTGATTGATACGTATGCAAACACTGGCGTTGTCCCAAATTGCGTCAATATCGCGGTTCAATCCGTGGCGACACATTTGATAACGGTTCGGCATCTGGACAAGGTTGGTGTGCTTGCCCGCGTGCTGGATAGGATACGTAAGTGCAACCTGAACGTACAAGAGATGGAAAATCAGGTGTTCGCTGGTTCCATGAATGCCGCTGTTGCACGAATCCGCGTCGTTGGTAAACCACCTGAAGAACTCTCAAGCTTGCTCAATAATATTCAAGACGTATTAGCTGTTTCAGAAATCAAACTTTGAACGGATGACCTTAACCCAATCTAGGCGTTTGCATAATTTTTCGGCAGGACCAGGTACGCTTCCTCTTTCGGTTATTGAGGCCGCTCGTGAAGAGCTGCCGGTATATATGAAAACGGGAGCATCCGTAATGGAAATCTCTCATCGATCCCCAGCCTACATTGAGATTGAGACCTCTGCCCGTGAGCGGATAGGGAATCTCCTGGGATTGACCGATGATTGGCATGTGTTATTTCTTGGAGGAGGTGCGTCAATGCAGTTTCATCAAGTGCCGCTAAATTTTTTACCCCCAGATGGACAGGCTGCATACCTTCTTACGGGGACCTGGGCAAAGAAGGCGCATGTGGAAGCATGCAAGATTGGTCATGGTCGGATTGCTGCTTCCAGCGCAGAGTTAGCCTTCAACTATATTCCGGATCCGAGATCATGGGAGTTGGATTCCCGGGATTCCTACCTGCACTATACATCCAACAATACCGTCTACGGTACTCAGTTTCATGATACCCCGGATGTAAACTGCCCACTTGTTTGCGATGCATCCAGTGATTTTTTGAGTTATCCACTTGAT
>JAPPBZ010000276.1 GCA_026702635.1 Bacteroidota bacterium | reverse complement strand
CACCGATGCATCCCTGATTGCCAAAGATGTCATGACCCAGCAACCCATCGGAGAAATCGCCCTCCGCAGAGGGAATCAAGTGGAGAAAGTCGAACTTCCTCCCCCTGTAAACCTGTACGAGCGGGCTATCGAATGCTTTAATCGTGCAGTTCAGGGCGTCGGCGAGCCAGCGGCTACCGCAGAAGACGGACTTCGCTCGCTTGCAGTTGCGTTGGCAGTTCAACAATCGGCGCAGACAGGCAAACAAGTTACACTAAGCTATGCCTGAGTTTTGTTCATTGTCCGCTGCTGCCGAGCAAATTCATGATGATGCGGTCTTGACAGTCAGCGCATCAAGCGGCTTGGGCTGCCCAGATGCAACGTTGGCCGCAATTGGTCAACGCTTTGCCGATTCAGGGCATCCAAAAAGACTCACAACGCTACACCCTATCGCTGCCGGGGATATGTATGGCATCGCCGGGATTGATCACCTCGCCTATGACGGGCTCCTCAAACGTGTCATTGCCGGTTCTTTGCCAAGTGGTCCCTCATCCATGCCCTCCCCCAGAATCTGGCAGATGATTGGTGAAAATCGCGTGGAAGCCTATAACCTACCCAGTGGAGTCCTGTACCATATGCACCGTGAAGCAGCGGCACACAGGCCTGGAGTCCTAACGAAGGTTGGGATGGATACCTTCGTAGATCCTCGCCTTCTGGGTGGATGCATGAATGACTGTAGTCCTCCAGAGGTCGTGAAGAGGGTTACATTTGAGGGGGATGAATGGCTATTCTATCCCTCAATCCCCGTTGACGTTGCACTGATCCGTGGAACCACCGCAGATGAGCATGGCAACATCACTACTGAACACGAGGGAAGCAGCTTAGGTATTTATGATCAGGCACTGGCTGCTCATAATAATGGCGGAATCGTCATCGCGCAGGTCAAACGCGTCGAGAAGTCGGGCAAACTCAAACCTCAGGATGTCCGGGTACCCGGAGTTGTCGTCGACTATGTGGTCACTGTTCCGGATCAAATGCAGACCACGAATACGGATTATGATCCAACCATCAGTGGCGAACTCTCCCCCGATGGGAAGATTTATGACCTTATGCCTTGGGGACCCTATAAACCTATGGCTCGCCGTGCAGCCATGGAGTTATGCCAACAAGATGCGGTTAATCTGGGGTTTGGGGTATCCGCACAAGTTCCCCGTATCCTTTTAGAGGAAGGACTGTCTGACGTGGTGACTTGGGTAATTGAACAAGGGGCCGTTGGAGGAATGCCACTCTTGGATTTTCAGTTTGGCTGTGCATCCGGTGCTCAGGCGATTCTTGGATCCCCCGATCAGTTTACATATTTCCATGGTGGAGGATTTAATCGCAGTCTTTTGTCCTTTATGCAAATTGATCGGCATGGATGTGTCAATGTCTCACGTCTGGCTGCCCGCCCACATGTCACAGCAGGTGTAGGCGGATTTATTGATATCACTGCCAATGCACGTCATCTCGTATTTATTGGGACTTATACAACTGGTGGACTTCGGCTCGCAATTGAAGAAGGTCAGGTAAAGATCCTCCAGGAAGGTAAAGTGCAAAAACTCGTACCTGAAGTAGAACACGTCTCTTTCAGTGGGAGTCGTGCCCTTCGTTTAGGACAGAAGATCACCTATATTACGGAGCGATGCGTGCTACAGCTATTGCCCGAAGGATTAACTGTAATTGAAATTGCACCCGGAATTAGCCTAGAACGTGATGTTCTCGGACAAACCAGTTTAGAGCTTCAAGTGAGTCCGTCCTTGCAAACCATGGATAAGCGGCTCTTCGACCCTAGATCAATGAATCTCCAACTACCCTTCAAAAGATGAGTCATGTTGAACTTGAAATTACAGGGCACCTGGCAACATTGACTCTCAATCGCCCGGAAAAACGCAATGCGGTTGATCCTTTGATGCTGGACTCACTTGACGCTCATCTTGCAACCCTCGAGTCAAACAGCGACCTTCGTGCAGTCATTCTTACGGGTACAGGAGAAAAAGCTTTCTGTGCCGGGGCGGATATCAAAGCATGGGCAGCGTTAGATGCACTTGGAATGTGGAAGCAATGGATTCCGAGGGGGCAGCGTATTCTGCAGCGATTGGCAAACCTGCGACCGCCAGTGATTGCCCTCCTCAATGGTTACGCATTTGGTGGCGGACTTGAACTCGCGCTGGCATGTGACATCCGTGTTACTGCAAGCCATGCATCCTTTGCAATGCCAGAAGTAAAAATTGCGACAGTCCCTGGATGGGGTGGCACCGCACGGTTATCCAAAATCATCGGCATTGCCCGAGCCAAAGCAATGGTCTTGACAGGTAGCCCCATTGACGCACAAACAGCGTTAGCCTGGGGGCTGGTGACCGAGGTATGTCCATTGGATAAGCTCCCCTCTGTGGGCGGCGAATTGGCTGGGGCGGTTGCCAAGAATGCTCCTGTCGCCGTACAAATTGCAAAACAGATGCTGGATGGAGATTGTGCTCCTCTCGAATCTATTGCTGGCTCACTCAGTGCATACACAAACGATGGACAGGAAGGTGTGAATAGCTTCCTAGAGCGAAGAGAGCCAAAATATAAAGGGGATTGATGAAGACCTCGACCGAGTCATTTGATTATGTAGTCGTGGGTGCGGGAGCAGCTGGTTGTGTTGTCGCTCACCGTCTTGCCGAGAATCCGAACGTTCGGGTATTACTGCTTGAAGCAGGCCCTCCAGACAGGTCTCCCCTGATTCATATGCCCGCGGGCTTTGCCAAATTGACGGGAAAAAACGTGAATTGGTGCTTTAAAACCGTCCCTCAAAAGCACCTGAATCACCGTGAGATGCACTATCCACAGGGACGGACGCTCGGTGGAAGTACATCCATTAACGCGATGATTTATATTCGAGGACACCGTCTGGAT
>JAPPBZ010000004.1 GCA_026702635.1 Bacteroidota bacterium | reverse complement strand
TCAGCACCTCGGGCTGCCACCCGGTCACCGACGTGGTCGTGGCCAGCGGCACGGACCATACACATGCCAGGGCACTCACGAACATTGAAGTTGCCCACCTGGCAGGACAGACATCCTTTCCCCAGGCTGCTCATCACTATCAGGCACATTATGACCATGCATTCCAGGCCGTGAACGTGGTGTTAGACAGCCTGCGGCGTAGCGTCAGGCGCATCCCGAACGTGATGATTATGGAAGAGATGCCCACTCCGCGCACGACGCACGTTCTAGATCGTGGCGCCTATGATGCGCCATTAGATTCGGTCGGTCCAGCAACCCCGACCGCGATCCTCCCTTTTCCTGAGGACTTCCCACGTAATCGATTAGGGCTGGCACAATGGCTGACCCATCAAGAGAATCCTCTGACTGCACGCGTTGCGGTAAATCGATTGTGGCAACTCCTCTTTGGAGCAGGCCTAGTAAGTACACCGGAAGACTTTGGGAATCAGGGTGCTCTTCCTTCTCACCCAGAATTGCTTGATTATCTGGCAACAACATTTATCGAATCAGGATATGACATCAAGGCACTCATCAAAGAGATCGTCATGTCCTCCACATATAGGCAAAGCAATCAGGTTACGCGAACTCTTCAGCAGCGGGATCCAGACAATCTTCTATTAGCCCGCGCACCTCGGAAGCGGCTATCTGCCGAAATGATACGGGACAATGCACTGTCGGTGAGTGGTCTGCTGAATCCGGCACTGGGCGGCGAACCTGTACGCCCCTATCAACCAGCAGGTCTCTGGAGAGCACTTGCCAATCAGATCGGCGAAAATCGTTACCGACCCGGTCCAGATATGTACCGGCGCAGTCTCTATACATACTGGAAGCGCACGATCCCACCACCGGCAATGCTGACGTTTGATGCTCCTGAGCGCTCCGTTTGTACCGTAGAGCGGCAGACGACGGCCACTCCATTACAGTCTCTGGTGCTCCTGAATGATCCGCAGTACGTGGAAGCAGCCCGTGCGTTGGCTTCTCGTGTCCGTATCCGCGAATCATTAGACGAGCGGCAGCAGATCGCAACGGCATTTCACTGGCTGACCTCCAGGATGCCGGAAGAGGTAGAACTGGACGCTTTATTGGACCTGTTTCGGGAGCAGGTCGTTGAGTTTGAACAGGATCCGTCCGGTGCGCAGGATCTGGTCTCCGTTGGGGTCAGTCCGCTCCGGCAGAATACAAAGGTTGTGCAACTGGCGGCGATGACCGTTGTAACTAGTACAATCATGAATCTTGACGAAGCCCAATATCGATGAATGATCTGATCTACGATGTCGGATGCCAGATGAACCGTCGGCATTTCTTTTCGAAACTCAGTCTTGGAATCGGTGGCGCAGCTCTCGCATCTCTGATGGGATGCGGACATACCTCTGACCAACTGGCTGCGAGTTCAGGCTTCCAGGGGGTTCTGAACTCACCACATCTTGCTCCCAAAGCACGCAGGGTGATTTATCTTTTTCAAAGTGGAGGTCCATCACAGCTGGAGCTCTTTGATTATAAGCCTGACCTGCACCTGCGGAGAGGACAGGACCTGCCAGAGTCGATCCGAATGGGACAGCGTCTGACCGGTATGACTGCCTATCAGAACTCTCTTCCTCTGGCCCCGACGATCTATCCATTTGCTCAGCATGGAAACAGCGGCGCATGGATCAGTGATCTACTTCCGTATACTTCCGAGATTGCCGATGAACTCTGTATCGTACGGTCCATGTATACAGAGGCGATCAACCACGATCCGGCCATCACATTTTTTCAGACGGGTTCGCAGCAACCGGGTCGCCCAAGTATGGGTGCCTGGCTGAGTTATGGTCTGGGTAGTGCCAATGAAGATTTACCCACCTTTTGCGTCCTGCTGTCTCGTGGACTCCAACGTCCGCAACCAATCTATTCCCGCTTGTGGGGGAACGGGTTTCTAGCAGCTCTGCACCAGGGTGTCCAGTTTCGTTCGGGTGCAGATCCGGTCCTGTACCTCAATAATCCGCCTGGCCTTGATGCCGGGGACCGGCGCAGTATGCTCCGGCACCTGGCCCGCCTGAACGAAATGCATTACCAGACGAGTGGGGATCCTGCGGTCCAGTCACGGATTGCCCAGTATGAAATGGCGTACCGCATGCAAACATCGGTGCCGGATGTCACGGACCTGTCGGATGAACCTGAGTCTACCTTTGAGCTTTACGGAGAAGCGGCCCGCACCCCGGGAACGTACGCGGCCAATTGCCTTCTAGCTCGACGCCTGGCCGAGCGCGACGTACGCTTCGTTCAGCTTTATCACATGGGATGGGATCAGCACGGAAACCTCCCCAAAGATATTGCACTGCAATGCAAGGATACGGACCAACCATCTGCAGCGCTGGTCACAGACCTGAAACAGCGGGGACTACTGGAGGATACCCTGGTGGTCTGGGGTGGGGAGTTCGGTCGTACCAATTACTCGCAAGGCACACTCACGGAAACCAATTACGGCCGGGATCACCATCCAAGATGCTTTACGATCTGGATGGCGGGAGGGGGAGTCAAGCCTGGACTCACGTACGGGGCCACGGATGAACTGGGGTACAATATCACAGAGAATCCGGTTCATGTGCACGATTTCCAGGCAACCGTACTCCATCTCCTTGGGATTGAACATGAACGGCTCACCTTCCGACATCAGGGACGCCGATATCGATTGACAGACGTACATGGTCATGTCGTTAAGGATCTCTTGGCCTGAGAACTTGCGTTTTGCAGGTTGTCTATTGCTGATTGTGAGTATGGGATGCGGTCGTACATCCCACACCAATCATGCGGCGCTGCCGGAGGTTGTTGATTACAATTTTCATATCCGCCCCATCCTATCTGATCGCTGTTACGCCTGTCATGGGCCTGATGCCAATGCCCGACATGCCGATTGGCTGCTTGA
>JAPPBZ010000037.1 GCA_026702635.1 Bacteroidota bacterium | reverse complement strand
TAAACACCGGATCAACTACATCTAGCATACTTTGACCGTCTGGCATAGTGAGGGGGATCCCATTCAGAAATGCCTGCAGCCCACGAACTCCAAATGCGGCACGGTACCCCATCCCCCGAATGAGGATACGCTCACCAAGAGCAAAATGGCCACGTTCACTGATTTGTATCCCGGGGATCCCTCTCAGTGCACGCTGTAGCGATAAACCGGGTTCGGAGGCAACCATGTCATGTTGTTGGATATAAATGCTGCGAGTGGCCGTAGCATACGTTTCCAGTTGCCGTGTTGCCTGGACCGTCATCGCGGGTAAATACACCGTAGAATCCTGTGCCGGGCTCAAATGGACGAGGAATACAAAGCCGCATACAAGGAAGAGAGAACGGATACTCATGGCTTGAATAAGTTTCTAGGCAGTGGTGCTAAGAGGTTGCCACTGGGAATATGGGGGCACATCAAAGAATTTAAACGAGGCTCTACCGATGGTCAACGTTAATTCTGTAAATTAGGACATAGAAAATCCGTACGATCCTTTCTATTTTGTCAGGCGTGGTGTTTTTTCTCTGCAACTCAATCTCAATGATTCAGTGCCTAATTGTACCATAGTCACAAAAAATGCTGATTGCAATTGAGGGAATTGATGGTTCAGGAAAAGGGACACAGGCTACCCAACTTCTGGAGCGTACCCGAAATTTAGGGTATACTTCCGAACTCGTTTCCTTTCCACGCTACAATGATACCCACTGTTCAAAGATGGTTGCGGCGTACTTGAATGGGGAGTTTGGTACGCTTGAGGAGGTTCCTCCTGTATTTGCAGCAACACTCTTTGCCTTGGATCGTCTCGAGAGTCTTGCTCATATTGAGCGGGCATGTGAGGAAAATGATTTGGTGATTGTGGATCGATATGTAGCATCAAATTTGGCTTATCAAAGTGCTAGGATCACAAACCCGGAACGTGCAAGGTTCACGGAATGGCTCTTTAACCTGGAATACGAGATCTATGATCTGCCGAAACCTGATTTAACGCTCTTTCTGGAGGTGCCTGCCCATACCTCCAAGGAATTGGTAGCCCAGAAGGAGACTCGGACATATACGGAAAAGGTGTATGATTTACACGAGCGTGACTCAACGTATCTCTCCAGTGTGAGGGAGGTATATCATGCGCTGATCACTTCAAAGGTTATAGATCCCTGTCTCATCATAGACTGTCAGGATCGTCACGGCGCACTACGTGCGATGGGTGATATAGGGCAAGAGATTTGCGACGCAGTGGTTCAGCACAAAAATTCCAACGCAGGAGTAGCTTGACAGGTTGGCCGAGTATTCAGGATACCCGTTCATCGTTACCTGCTCCCATGAGGTTGAAATCGGTATTAGTGAATCCTGACAGGAATCGTAACGTAAAGGCAGTGTAAAGAAGCCTGGTTTTGCTCTAGGGTAACCATATGCGACAATATTTAGCTCAGACCGTGTGGGTTCGTGTTTTTTCTGCAAACCTTTTCATGCTCCTTCTCCTGGGGTGCCAAACGACCTCCGAGGAGGAGGTAGATGCTCCTGAGATAATGTCGAATTCGGAAGGTATGGAAAGTGTTTTTTCTGAGAAAGTGTACGATACAGAGAATTCCGAGTCCATCACGACAGTATTAGGAGAAATTCTTGAAGAGACATTAGGAGAACCTCCTCACACACCTGCAATCAGTTATCAGGACTTACAGAAACTTCTGCCTGAAAGAGTGAATGGGGTTCGACCGACGATCACCGAAGGACAGACGCTTACAATTGGAAGTGGTTTTTCAATGATAAGTGGCGAGTATGAAGATGGAGAACAAGTTGTTACGGTCACGATCATTGATTTAGCAGCATTTGGCAAGCTCGCCGCGGAGGCATTGTCAGACTGGGTTGGTGAGGACATTGATCGTGAAAGTGATCGGGGGTTTGAGCGCACACACATATTCCAGAACCGATCAAAAGAATACCCTATCTACGAAAAATATCACAATGAACGTGGCCACGAAGTCTGTGAGCTGCATTCATGGGTGGAGGATCGGTTTCTGATCACAATTTCGGGTGACGGAGTTCCGATGTCCATATGTAAGTCTGCGCAAGACAAAATTTCGTTCAGGCGATTAGAGAGGTTGGCGGAGTCAACTGCCGACTAGTCAAGAGATGTGAATCATAAGCGTAGATCGTCGTAACTTTGGCGCCTACACTTATTCGATTCTTCTGATGCGACGTGGTCTATTTGCATATTTTTTCCTCCTTTTTGGAGTTCATCTCTCTGTAGCACAGGTGCCGGAGATGCTGTCACCTATAGAATCAACTCCCGCCGCTGAGCGGTTGAGTAGCTTTGCACAACGTCTCCTGGATGCACAGTCTTCGCCCTTGTCCAATGTGGAGTTACAGGGCATCGGGCCAACCGTCATGAGCGGAAGGATCGTAGACATTGATGCCAACCCATTGAATCCCACAGAGATGTACGTTGCGTACGCATCTGGTGGGTTATGGCGCAGTAGGACCAACGGGCTCTCTTTTGAGCCCTTGTTTGACGAGGAGGCTTCCATGGTGATGGGAGATGTTGCGGTTGACTGGGCTCGGGATGAGGTGATCTGGGTCGGGACGGGGGAGAATAACTCGAGTCGCTCCTCCTATGCAGGGACCGGTATATATCGATCCCTGGATCATGGTGAATCCTGGGAGCATATGGGACTCAGTGACACGCACAGGATTGGCCGAATTCTCATTCACCCCACAGATTCTCAAACCGTGTGGGTCGCTGCACTGGGGGCACTGTATTCCTCCAGTCCCCATCGCGGGGTCTATAAGACGAGTGATGGTGGACAAACCTGGACTCAGACGCTGTTTATTTCGGATACAGCCGGCGTGATTGACCTTGTAATCGATCCTTCAAACCCGGATATCTTGTATGCCGTAGGCTGGGAACGCGATCGCCGAGCGTGGAATTTTGTCGAAGGA
>JAPPBZ010000332.1 GCA_026702635.1 Bacteroidota bacterium | reverse complement strand
CCGCGCTGCCAGAGGGTAAGCCAAAGGCTTTTGGATCCTTAACAATCATTGCATGACGAGGGTCTGCCCAAAGGTTGCGCCCGAATTTGTAACGCAAAGCCGTGGATGTATTGCGGTCTCCACGAACTTTAGCTCCATGCAGGCTCCGGACCGCTCCATGGTCGGTGGTGATAATAATCGTACAGTCCTTTCTAGACAGTGTTTGAAAGGATTGATACAGCCAGGAGTGTTTGAACCAAGTTCGCGTCAGGGCCCGGTAGGCTTGTTCGTCGGGGGCTAATTCCCGGATCACATCTGAGTCGGCTCTGCTGTGAGCCAGAATATCCACGAAGTTGACGACGATGGCATTCAGATCTGCCTGCAGATAATGGTTCACATCCTGCGCGAAGGCACGACCATCTTCCTTGCCGATTAGTTTTCGGTATCGCATGGAAACGTCACGCTGGTTGAATCGCTCAAGGCAGGAGGCGAGTAAGGTTTCCTCATGACGGTTTCGGCTGTGCTCATCCCCGTTTTCGCCCTGCCAAAGGGTTGGATGCCGACGGTGGATTTCGTAGGGTAGAAGACCACTGAAAATCGCATTCCGTGCGTAGGGGGTCGCGGTTGGCAGAATCCCCATTGAGAAATCGGTCTGGATAGAGAAGAGGGGTAAAAGCAGGGATTCAAACTCCAGCCACTGATCATACCGCATGCAGTCAATCACGAAGAAGATCACGGGATGGTCTGCATTGAGTTGCGGGATGACCCAGTGCGGGATCACTTCATGCGAGAGCCGTGGGCGCTCATCCAATGAGCGGGAATTATATGCCGCAACCCAATCAGGGTAGACATCTTCGATGTATCGACCGAATACCCGGTTTGCTTCTCGGTACTGATCAGACAGAACTTGACGGGCACCTTCGTCACTCTCCAGTTGGCGATCATAGTGGACCAGTTCTTGGTACAGGCTGATCCATTCCTGAAAGCTCGTGTAGCTGTTGAGGGTTGCAGAAATTGCATTGAAGCGGTGCATGTAGTCTTGAGATACACGCGCATTCCGCAACTGAATCCGTTCAAGGAGCCGCTTGCAGGTAAGCAGGATTTGGCTGGGGTTTACCGGCTTGGTCAGGTAGTCACTGATCTGTCCACCCAAGGCCTCATCCATGAGATGCTCTTCCTCGCTCTTGGTTACCATGATCACCGGGAGGTCCGGACGTTTTTGTTTGATGGCCGCCAGCGTCTCCAGCCCGTCCATACCGGGCATCTGCTCATCCAGAAGGACTACGTCAACTAAATCATCCTGAGCGACCGCCTCAACTGCGTCCGCCCCATTAGTTACACACGTAACCTGGTAGCCACGATTTTCAAGAAAAAGTACGTGGGATCGGAGCAGATCAATTTCATCGTCTGCCCAAAGGATATGCCCGGCTGTTGACATCGACTGATGAGGGTTGAGTGAGTCGTAGCCGTAAATTCAGATGCAGAGAATTGAGATGGGCCGTAGGAGTTGCGGTATACCACAAATGCATCATCATGTTCGATACAGCGCGCAACAGGGTCGGATCTAAGTGGTATACGCGAAGGAATCATCCGAACAGAATCATGGCAAGAAAAGGATTATCCAAACGAATGCAGATTGCGCTGAATGAGCAAATTAAAGCGGAGTTGGACTCGGCTTATCTGTACTTGGCGCTTGCTGCCGAAATGGAATCTCGGAATCTGAAAGGCTTTGCTCATTGGCTGCGAATCCAGTGGGAAGAAGAGCTCGTGCATGGGTTAAAACTGTACGATTTTCTACTTCAGCGTGATGCAAGAGTTGAACTTCACGCTCTGGATAAGCCGAGCATCGACTCAGAGCAGACAACACTGGAAATTTTTTCACAAGTGCTGGAGCATGAACAGTACATCACTGCTCGAATCAATCAGCTGTATGCATTAGCTCAGGAGGACCTGGATTATGGCTCCCAGACGCTACTACACTGGTTCATAGAGGAGCAGCTGGAAGAAGAGGAGTCTGCCCGTGAGATCGTGGACAATTTACGTTTGGTTGGTGAATCAGGGGCTGCGCTCTTTCTTCTGGATCGTGAACTGGGACAGCGCTCTGATGACCATGAAGAGGAATAATCAAGGAGTACATCTCATATATGATCCGGTCTACATTTTGTAATTCATGTCGGCATTGAAATTTCTGGTCCCTGGGGTAATTTCCCAGGAGGAATTTGACGCGGTTAACATTGAGATTTATGATGTAGCTCCTGGAGTCTTGATGCTCGTTGGTCTTGGAGGCAATATTGGAGTTTCCTTCGGAGAGGACGCGACGTTTATGATTGATGGTCAATTTGGACCTCTCACTGAAAAAATCTTTGCAGCAGTCGCGACGCGTACAGATAAACCGGTCCTAGTAGTTCTCAATACGCACTGGCACTTAGATCATGTGGCAGCAAATGAAAGTTTAGTCGACCGTGGAGTTACGATTCTGGCACACGAGAACGTTCGAAAACGCCTGAGTGCGGACCAGGTACTGCCTGCGTTCGGGCAAACTGTCCCAGCTAGGCCCCAAAAGGCACTTCCCTCCGTTACGTTTACGGAGGATATGTCCCTGCATTGGAATGGGGATACGATAGAGATCTTCCACGCACCGGGTGCCCATACGGATGGGGACACAATTGTGCATTTCAGAAAAGGCAACGTGATCCATATGTCGGATACGTACTTCAACGGAATGTATCCGCTCATCGACATAGACTGTGGAGGTTCAATTGATGGAATGATTGCTGTTGCGGAAGCGGTGCTTGTACGCTCCAATGAGAGTACGAAGATCATTCCAGGGCATGGGCCACTGTCCAATCAATCTGAACTGGAGGCATACCGGGATATGTTGGTGACGGTCCGTGATGCTGTATCGACACTGATCCAGGAGGGAAAGTCTCAGGAGGAGGCTATTGCTGCAAAGCCTACCGCTGCCATAGACGCTGATTGGATCGATGGGGTCTTGG
>JAPPBZ010000203.1 GCA_026702635.1 Bacteroidota bacterium | reverse complement strand
TTTTCGACACAATGGGTACAGTTGTTGGTCTGGGTGAAGAGGGAGGCTTTCTGACAAAGGAGGGCAAGTTACCGGGTATTAACAGAGTGCTATTAGTGGATTCGATCGGTGCAGCATTCGGAGGTTTTGCGAATGTGAGCAGTAACACGACCTATATTGAGAGTGCAGCTGGCATTGCGGAAGGAGGGCGCACTGGATTGACGGCTGTGGTAGTCGGTGTGCTCTTTTTGCTGTGCATGTTCTTTAGTCCGCTTGCAGGCATCATCCCTGCAGAGGCTACGGCCCCCGCACTCATTCTAGTAGGCTTTCTGATGATGGGCACACTTCGGGATATCCCCTGGAAAGACTATGAGGAGTCCATTCCCGCTTTTCTTACATTGCTATTGATGCCGCTGACGTACAGCATCACCAACGGCATAGGAATCGGCATTATCACTTACACGGTACTCAAACTGCTGGCTGGCAAACACCATGAAATTCACTGGCTCCTCATCGTGGCGGCCGTCGCTTTCGTGGTTTATTTTGTGCTTTCTGTCTAGTCGTAGCAGCAAGAACTACACGAAATAGTCAAAATCTGCTTCGGTCCGCACCCGGCGAAGAACCTGGAATATTTTTGCAGGCATCACATGTGGATCCACTCGAATACTATGGGAGCGTCCCTGCCAGATATATCGTTCTCCGCCGAGTAAATCAAGCATTTGGAAGGGGGCTGCCTTTGGTAACTTCAATTCCTCAAGGGGAAGTTGGATTTCTCCTTCCTGAACCTGAAACGGATCCAGGCTCACGATGCATACGATAGAGTTCTCACCTGAATTCTTCCAGTAGGCAAGCATGAGGGGGTTTTGAATTTCCAGGAACTGGAGGTTTCGTAACTGCTGCAGGGCAGCATTGTTTTTTCTGATTTGGTTGATGGCTTGGAACAGACTCTGAAGAGAGTTGGGGTCATTCCAGTTCCAAGTACGGATTTCATATTTCTCGTTATTGGCGTACTCTTCTCGGTCGGGATGCCTCTCTGCAAGAACGTGCTCATACGGGGGGCCATAGACTCCATATACTGGAGAGAGTGTCGCTGCGAGTACGTACCGAATAATGTGCGCGGGACGCCCACCACTGACTAGGTATTCATGCAGGATATCGGGGGTATTTGGCCAGAAGCTTGGCCGGAAGTATTCAGCGACGTTGGTGGACGTGAGTTCTTGGAGATAGTCGGTGATCTCTTCTTTTGTATTTCGCCATGTGAAGTAGGTGTAGGAGTTGTTGAAGCCCAGCTTCGCAAGCGAATACATGATTTTCGGCCGCGTAAACGCTTCTGCGAGAAAAATCAGGTCAGGGTGCTTCGTGCGAAGTCGACTCAGGCACCATGTCCAGAACGCCAGCGGTTTTGTGTGCGGGTTGTCGACCCGGAATACACGGATCCCCCGTTTGATCCAGAACTCAAACACTTGTTTGAGTTCTTCCCAGAGTGCCCGCCAGTCTGCACATTCAAAATTCAGTGGATAGACATCCTGGTATTTTTTGGGGGGATTTTCTGCATAGCGGATGCTGTCGTCTGCGCGTTTCCGGAACCATTCAGGGTGTTCTTTTACCCAAGGATGATCAGGAGAGCACTGGAATGCGATATCAAGCGCCACTTCGAGGCCCAGTTTTGTTGCTTTGGCGACAAACCGGTCAAATGCAGGGAACCCTCCCAGTTCTTTATGGATGCTAGTATGCCCTCCATCAGGGCTGCCAATTGCCCAAGGGCTCCCCGGCTCGGTAGGCTTTGCCTCCGGGTTGTTGTCTTTCCCCTTTCGAAAGGTGGTGCCGATTGGATGGATCGGGGGCAGATACACGATGTCGAACCCCATATCCCGGATGCGCTCAAGATGTAGCGCTGCATCGTCAAACGTTCCGTGCATGCCCGGTGCATTCGCACTAGATCGCGGAAAAAATTCATACCATGCTGCGAATGCGGCAAGTTTGCGATCAACCTCAACCGTGAGTACAGGGCTCTGGACTGCACCTTTTTGCGGGTCGTTGGCCAGTGCTAACTGCAGGGGTTCCTCTTCCAGCGGGGCCTGGGTATCCCCCTTAGTATACCGTTTCGCGAAAGAGAGGAGCCTTTCACGGGCCTCCAGGGGAGCATTGACCGCATACTCCTTGAGCAGAGCGGCGCCATCCAAGAGTTCTATTTTGAGCTCAGCTTCGGGCATATTTGCCTTAAAGCGGCGCCCATACTCCTCTTGCCACGAACCATAACGGTCAATCCAGGCCTGCACATGGTACGTGTAGAGGCCGGGAGTCTCCGTTACAAAGCTGCCCGTGTATTCATCGTTATAGGTTGGTGTCATACGGATTTCTTCGGTGGCACCACCCAGGTGTGTCACGTAGAGTTTTGCGCAAAGTTGGTCGTGTCCGTCAACAATTATGTCTGCAGTGACGTTGACCCGTTCTCCCACGGTTCGTTTGATGTGCCAGTCGCCTTCATGGACGCGGGGAGATACGGAAATAATAAAAACACGGGACCAGCGATCAGAGGCGGACTTCATATTGTGGTCATAATTTCTTATTCTCGGTGCCACCGGCAGTAGCATGGTGCTTACCGGTTCAATGAATCTATTCAAAAAGCATGTATATCCCACCGGATATAACCCATGGATAAAACTACAGTATTAGGAGCATATCTTGATCAAAACGGGGTGAATTTCTCCATTTTTAGTGCAAACGCTGATCGTGTGGAGCTGGTCCTGCTTGATGAAGAGCATTCCTTGGAACGCACGATAGACGTGAACGGACGCACCGGGGATGTGTGGCATGTGTATGTGCCGGGGATACAGGCAGGGCAGCGATATGCCTACCGTGTCCATGGTCCCTGGGCGCCGGATGAAGGGCACCGGTTCAATAGTGCAAAGCTGCTGTTGGACCCGTACGCTCGTGCCATCAGCAGGATGCCGGTGTGGGATGACAGTTTATTTGGTCACGACCGTAACCGTGATGATCGGGCCCTCAATCCGGTGGAC
>JAPPBZ010000259.1 GCA_026702635.1 Bacteroidota bacterium | reverse complement strand
TTGAGCAGATGCCCAATCTTGTTCGGCATGGTACGGAAGTACCAGATATGCACAACAGGAACAGACAAGGCAATATGCCCCATGCGCTCACGTCGCACACTCTTTTGGGTCACTTCCACGCCACAGCGATCGCAAATAATTCCCTTGTAGCGAATGCGTTTGTACTTGCTGCAGTAGCATTCCCAATCTTTGACGGGACCAAAAATGCGCTCACAGAACAGCCCATCCTTCTCGGGCTTAAAACTGCGATAATTAATCGTCTCTGGCTTGAGAACCTCACCATGACTCCGATCCAGAATTGTCTCTGGCGAGGCAAGGTTAATGGTGATGGATGAAAAGGTTTTACTCTGTGATGGGGTATTCCCGTACGGCATAATGCGGTCAACCTGGCTATTTAGAGTTGAATGGGTAGCGACCAATCTTACTGGTCAAGTGATACCTCGAGACCGAGTCCCTGAAGCTCCCGGACGAGCACATTAAAGCTCTCCGGGATACCAGCCGATGGCATATTCTCACCCTTAACGATACATTCATACGCCTTTGATCGGCCATGAACATCATCACTCTTATAGGTGAGCATCTCCTGTAATACATTGGAAGCTCCATAGGCATACATTGCCCAAACTTCCATTTCTCCCAACCGCTGACCACCAAACTGAGCCTTACCTCCCAGCGGCTGCTGGGTGATGAGGCTGTAGGGGCCAATGGAACGGGCGTGAATTTTGTCGTCAACTAAATGGCTAAGCTTCAGCATATAAATTTGGCCAACCGTTGTTTTTTGATCGAACGGTTCCCCTGTTAAACCATCATACAACTGCGTCCTTCCGTCCACGGGTAAACCTGCTTCTTCCATATTTTCGACCAGATCCTGCATCGTTGGCCCATCGAAGCTTGGCGTTGCAAAGCGCTTTCCTAGCTTAGCACCGGCCCAGCCAAGAAGGGTCTCATAAATCTGCCCCAAATTCATTCGGGAGGGGACTCCAAGAGGATTGAGTACGATATCAACCGGCGTACCATCCTCAAGGAATGGCATGTCTTCCACCGGAACAATGCGAGCTACTACCCCCTTGTTGCCGTGTCGCCCGGCCATCTTATCTCCTACCTGAATCTTACGCTTCTTGGCCACATAGACCTTAGCGAGTTGGACAATTCCCGGAGAGAGTTCATCTCCCATTTGTGCCCGATGGCGCTCACGTTTGAACTTGGCATCAATCTGATCAAAGGCTTTATTGAAATTCTCGAACAGCTTTTTCAGATGCTTGTCTGCCCCGCGTTTCCCTTTCACTGAGAAATGTGGATTCAACTCATAGGGCTGGACATCCTTGAAATCTGATTCCAGAATTTTTGCACCTTCCGACACGACGATTTCGCCGTGCTGAGACTCGAGATTGGTTATTGCGGTGCATCCCTTCGAAAGTTCAAAAAATTTCTCCGAGAATTCCACTTGCAACTTCGTTAATTCACGCTCGAAGGTGTTTTCGATCTCGGCAAGTTGCTGATGCTCGCGTTTCTTTGATTCAGGATCGGAACTGCGTCGACTGAAAAGTTGCGTGTCAATGACCACACCTTCCATCCCAGGAGGTGCCTTCAATGAAGCATCCTTCACATCGCCTGCCTTATCACCAAAGATTGCTCTTAATAGTTTTTCTTCAGGAGTTGGGTCGGTCTCCCCCTTTGGAGTGATCTTCCCGACAATGATATCTCCTGCCTTTACCTCCGCACCAACTCGTACGATTCCACGCTCATCCAGATCTTTGGTCGCTTCAACCGACACATTAGGGATCTCACGTGTAAGCTCCTCCTGCCCGCGCTTCGTTTCTCTGACCTGTAGATCAAAGGCTTCAATATGTACGGATGTAAAGACATCCTCTGAAACGAGACGCTCGGAGAGTACGATTGCATCCTCAAAGTTGTAGCCTCGCCAAGGCATAAAGGCTACCAATACATTCTTACCAAGTGCCAGTTCTCCATTCTCCGTTCCAAAGCCATCCGTCAGAACCGTACCCTCTTCCACTTTCTGGCCAACCTTAACGATCGGCTTCTGATTGATACACGTGTCCTGATTCGTACGCCGGAATTTGGTAAGCTTATATTCGGTCACCGGCTCCTTGAACGCTACTTTTTGTTCAACAGCAGACTGGTTATACCGAATTACAATCCGTGTCGAATCAACATACTCAACGACCCCTTTCCCTTCAGCGACTAGAGCAGCTCGCGAATCTCTTGCGACGCGCCCTTCCAATCCTGTGCCCACGATTGGTGCCTCCGCACGGAGCAACGGAACCGCTTGTCGCTGCATGTTTGATCCCATCAACGCACGGTTTGCATCGTCATGTTCAAGAAACGGAATAATTGACGCGCTCGGCGAAACAATCTGATTTGGAGCGATATCCATGAACTGAATCCGCTCCGGCCGTTCCGACGGAAATTCCCCTCGATGGCGACACCGCACCAGTTCATCCAGAAAGTAGCCGTTCTCATCGATACGGGCATTGGCCTGCGCAATGATTGCCTCATCCTCTTCCTCTGCAGAGAGATAGACAATGGAATCGGTTACTTTGCTATCGTCGACCCGCCGATAGGGCGTTTCAATGAACCCGAAATGATTGATCCGCCCATGCACACAAAGTGAAGAGATCAGTCCAATATTCGGACCTTCCGGGGTTTCAATCGGGCAAAGTCGTCAGTAGTGTGTGTCGTGTACCTCACGAACTTCAAATCCAGCACGTTCCCGTGTCAGTCCTCCGGGACCTAGTGCCGACATCCGGCGCTTATGTGTTAACTCAGCCAATGGATTCGTTTGGTCCATATACTGACTCAGCTGGTTTGTACCAAAGAACGTGTTGATTACACTTGAAATCGTCTTTGCATTAACCAGATCCTGAGGTGTCAACGAATCTGCATCCCGCGCATTCATTCGCTCACGAATCGTGCGAGCCATGCGAGCCAACCCAAGCGAAAACTGGGCGCCCAACTGCTCTCCTACCGTGCGCACCCGCCGGTTG
>JAPPBZ010000260.1 GCA_026702635.1 Bacteroidota bacterium | reverse complement strand
GTCCGACACGATGGCAGTGTATCAGGGCGATGGCGGTTTTCTGCTGCCGGAGTCTGAATCCAGTCAATGTCCAGTCCGACCATCGTATACCGGGAGTTCTGCAGATTTCGAAGTCCAGCCTGCCCAACAAAAGGGTCACGATCCAGGTGTACCATCCAACCAAGCCCCAAGTCATAGGGCGTGGATTTCTGTGAACGAACCAGTGCATGCGATGCATTCTGAAAATCAACCCCGTGTTGTAGCAGCCCCGCTTCAATCCGGCATACATCCAGGGCTTTAAGGCCTGCGGCGCGTAAAGCAAACTCAGATCCTGATTCCATGAGTGTGTCCCAAACGTTCAACGCCTGATTGCTCGGAAACCACAATTCATAGCCTAAATCTCCCGTGAAGCCACTTCGTGATATCCAGGTTGGTGTACCGTTGATATTCGTATGGATGGCTCCAAAGTATTTGAGGCTGCAGAGGTCTTTTACACCCGCATGGGAAAGTAGTTTGGCGGAATGGGGCCCCTGTAAAGATAAGCCGGCAAGTAGCTCCGTCTCGTCTCTAATACTCACATTCAGGTGGGTGGCGTGCTTCTGCAGCCAACCGAAGGTAGGGTCATGGCACATGAAGAAGTAGGTGTCTGTGTCCTGTCTCATGACAACTCCATCACCAAGAACAAATCCATCCGGGTCACACCACACTACATAGGCAACACGGTTTTCCTTAAGCTTAGAAAGGTCGCGCACGACAATCCGATTCAAGAGTGTCAAACTATCCGGGCCTGTAATTGTAATCTTGAAAAGCGGAGAGATGTCAATCAAACCTGCCGCGGTGCGGATGCTGTGATATTCATTTTCGTGTTGCAGTTGATAGGATTGGGGGGCATAATATCCGCTCCAGCGTGTCCAATCCATGCTTTCGCAAAGGTCTAATTGGCGTGAATAAAATGCAGTCGGAAGCATGTTATTAAGGTTTATGGTCAATCAAAATTCACAGATGTTTGTCAGTTCGTCAAATCTGCAGGCGAGGCCGATGCTTGCGAGCGGATTTTGACGAAGATGCAATGAGAGATCCGTTTATTTCGGAAAACTCACCGAAAACTAGTTAAAAGCCTCTTGGTTCGTAACCTGAGCGTAGATTTCGTGTTTGAGGGGTCTTGGAGGCAAAATTCGTTGAATGCGTGGCAGAAATATATTCTTCGTGGTTGCATCTCAAAATGAATACATTGAGAGAACTAAATTCGTGCAGGATTATCCCGTGTTACACATTTCTTGGGACTGACATTGCGGTCAAATTTGTTCGCCGGTGATATTGATGAAGCTTAATAGGATCTCCGACCGTCCAGATTGAATGAGTCGGATCTCCAGACAACGGCAGTGATTGCATTCGATATGTTCAATTCCAAAGAGCGTGTAAGAGAGGCATTTAGGAGATGGCGTGGCGGTGCAGATCCATTGTTTGTAGCGTGTGCGCCCGGTCGGGTGAATCTAGTCGGGGAGCATACGGACTATAATGATGGATTAGCACTGCCAATGACGCTGGACCGGGCGGTTTATGTTGCTGCACGTCATAGTTCGACAGGGTTTCATGAACTTCGATCACTGAATTATCAGGAGAGTCTATCCTATCGTCTGGGAGAATGGCCTGCGGTACCGCACGCGCACTGGGCAACGTACGTTGCAGGGATGATTAAGGAACTTCCCCCACCAAAGCCCGTCGAGATGCTGATTTTGGGGGATATCCCCTTGGGGGCAGGCCTTAGCTCTTCGGCCGCACTGGAAATGGCAACAGGACTTGCACTGGAAAAACTCCGCGATACCCCCATGGATCCGCTTGATCTCGCTAGGATCGGTCAGGTCGTGGAACACAAGTACGCGAAAGTGCAGTGCGGGATCATGGATCAGATTGTGTCCCGCGTTGGCCGCACGGATCATGCACTTTTTCTGGATTGTGGAAAACTGGAGTGGGAGCATATTCCAATTCAGAATCGGGAGGCACAATTCATTGTGATTGACAGCCGGGTAAAGAGAAAGCTTGCCCACTCAAAGTACAATGAACGGCGTGCAGAATGTCACAGAGCCCTGCAACAAATCAAAGCGGCCGACCCCCAGACCACCTCGCTGAGCCGGATACAACTTCATCATATCAATCGTCTGGAAGAATCTGTATTGCGGCGGCGACTCCGGCATGTTTTTTATGAGAATGAGCGGGTAAAGAAGGCATGCGGTGCCCTGGTCCGTTCAGATTGGGACTTGCTCGGAAGCGTACTTTCTGCATCACATCAGAGCCTAAAAAGTGACTATGAAGTGAGTTGTAAAGAACTTGATTATATGGTTACACAGGCGGAATCATTTGCCGGAGTCTTCGGAGCGAGGATGATGGGAGGTGGTTTTGGCGGCTGTTCAATCAATTTGGCACGGACTCAAGATGCACATTCGGTTGCCGAGGCTGTTTCAATGGCCTATGAGGAAAAATACCAGCGCAAGGCCAGAGCTCATGTACTTGGTACGGGAATTGAAGCACACGTAGAATGGTTCTGATCGGAGCAACAAAACAAAGGTAGAGCAGGCGGCATCCAAGACTTTACGAACGAACTACTCTGATGTCTCAAGTCACAGGAACTTCAGTGTTGACGGCCAGCCTCACGCCATTCGATCAAGATTTGAAGATAGATCATGATCGTCTAGGTGCCCATGTACATTGGCTCTTAGAACGTGGTGCCATGGGAGTTGTCCTGATGGGGACAACAGGGGAGGCGAATAGCTTGAGCGTGGCAGAGAGAAAACAAGCTCTTGATGCAGTCCTGGATGCCGGTGTTGATCCCGGTCATCTGATTGTTGGCACAGGCTGTTGTGCCCTGACAGATACAGTAGATTTGACAAAGCATGCACTGGGCACCGGTGTGCAACGCATGCTGATCCTCCCCCCATTCTACTACAAAAATGTGAGTGAGGATGGTCTGTTTGCTTTGTATGATCACCTGTTTCAATTGATAGGGAGTACTCAGGTTAGAGTGTATCTGTATCACTTCCCGAAGATGAGTGCGACT
>JAPPBZ010000138.1 GCA_026702635.1 Bacteroidota bacterium | reverse complement strand
TACAGGCAATGCGAGCAGCAACCACGATGGTCCAATGACCTTGCCCGCCTCGAGACCTGGGTAAAACATGATCCACCGTTAGTGAGTCACGTCGATCACAATACTGGCATCTGTGACCATCTCTGCGAATTACATTTTTGCGAGATAACATGATATTCCGATACGGGACACGTACATATCCCCGGAGCCGTACAATACTCGGACAGGGCAGTTTGATCGAAGGGGATCGAAGGAAATGGTCCGGCACACTCTCAACAAGGTCCGCTTTGTTCAAGTGAACAAGCACCACCGCTCGACGCACCGTACAGACCGTCAGAGCACTGTAGTCATGATTCAGTACAAGCACATGCGCCTTCATCCGATCCGCGGATTGGATACTGAAACGCACATGCTACAGACTTGAAAAACTTGAGTAGCGAAGACCTTAGGGGTAACTTGGCGCAGTTAAATCAGGTAAGCGCTGGATTGCTCCAAACAATAAATATTTCTCAATCGAATTCCAGTACCTCTACACGATCTCCTCTCTGTATAACACCTGTGTTTTCCGGCACCAGATTTTCTCCGAAGTATACCTTCCCATCTCTTTTTCGAAAACTACTCAATGTGCGTAGCGGTTCCTTGCCCCGTGAAGCCGTGTCCTGATCTACCGTTGTGATAGTACATCGCGTGCAAGGCTTCACAACGGAAAAAACGATGTCCCCAATTCGGATCCGTTTCCAGCTGTCTTCACCAAATGGGCGATCCCCGGAGACAACTACATTTGGTCTGAATCGCCCCATTGGAATAGGAGTAGACAACTTCGTGTTTAGGTCGAGGAGAGAAGCTCTTGTGGTACAGAGCAAGGGATATCCGTCAACGAACGAGATCGTAGTTCCTGGCTGAGCATAGGAAGAATCTGCCAATCGTGAATTTGGATCATGCATGTGCACAAGGCGAACTGTGTGGCCCAGAAAAGTGCTCAGCCACATATTTACCCGATCGGAAGCTACCCGCGCAAAAACGGAATCCCGCCATATTGAAACTTGAAGGATCGGGGCTGTTTCTCCAGGAACGTCAACGAAAATACACTCCTGTCCGAATGCAGCAAGCATGAACTTATCCCGAGGCTGAGGTACGGCCTGAATCAATGACATGCGCGGAATTGTTCTCTGGGTAAGAAAATTAGCCTCATCATCAACGATCATCCAGCGCCGATCTCCAGCAAGTCCCCAAGGTTTTACTTCGGCACGTATCTGTGTGACGCGATGAGTTGACTTGATCGGATATATATACAGTTCCTCTAGAATCATGATAATGCGTCAAATCGATTCATTGAACGATTCTACTACGTGATAGAAAAATAAAGATCAAAAAGTCCTCCAAAACAAACAAAAATCGCTAACTTGCAGATATTCTTGAATTTTATTGAACATGGAAGCTACCACACCCTCTACAGACATCCGATACGAACCGAATGAAACCCCACCATTGCCTCTCACCATTGGCTTGGGGTTTCAAATGGCACTCCTAAGTATTGCCGGTATCGTGCTGACCCCAGCCGTCGTGATTCGTGCTGGAGGCGGAAGTGACGAGTACCTAGCTTGGGCCGTTTTTGCTGCAGTAGTGGTCAGTGGAATTTCCACCATCCTCCAAGCTTTAGGGAAATTCAGAATTGGTGCCGGCTATGTCCTGCTCATGGGAACGTCGGGAGCGTTTATTGGAATCTGTATTGGGGCGCTAAATGAAAGTGGTCCAGCCACTATGGCAGCATTGGTGATCGTTTCCTCACTCCTTCAACTTCTCTTTGCCACTAAGCTTTCCAAATTCAGGCGAGTCCTGACTCCTACGGTGACAGGCACAGTCATTATGCTTATCGCTGTGACCGTCATGCCCATCTTGTTCGAAATGATGAGTCAGATTCCGGAGGGAACCTCCTTGTCAGGCGCAGCCATTAGTGCAGGTACTGCGCTGATCGTCATGGTCCTCCTCGCAATCAAAGCAAGGGGAATCCTTCGGCTATGGGCACCAATGATTGGCGTTCTTGCTGGAACCGTCGTCTCTGGTTTTTACGGCCTTTATGATGTCCAGTCTATTCAAGATGCCGAATGGATTGGAATTCCCTCCATAGCAGGGTGGCCGGGTATGGACCTAACGTTTAGCCCCATCTTTTGGGCTTTCCTCCCTGCCTTTATTTTTGTTACCATGATCGGGGCCATTGAGACGGTCGGAGATTCGATCGCGATCCAGCGGGTCTCCTGGCGAAACCCTCGCGCATCGGATTTTCGTACGGTACAGGGAGCACTCATGGCTGACGGGATCGGCAACTTTCTCTCGGGAGTCACGGCAACGATTCCCAACACAACTTACTCCAGCTCCGTCTCCGTGGTTGAACTGACCGGCGTTGCTTCCAAGGCTTGTGGAGTTGCGATTGGGGTCATCTTCATTTTTCTGTCGGTGAACCCCAAATTTCTTGCCGCAATTCTTGCAATCCCCGCGCCCGTAGTGGGTGCATTCGTGACTGTTTTGATTGCAATGCTCTTTGTGCTGGGAATGAAGATCGTGATTCAGGACGGAATTAACTATCGAAGCGGGTTGATTTGCGGGATCTCATTCTGGATTGGATCTGGGCTTCAAAATCGTGCCATTTTTCCGGAATTTTTTGACGGCCTAGCTGCTGGGGCATTCGAAAATGGAATGGTGAGCGGTGGACTCATCGCCATTTTACTGACAATCCTGTCCGAACTGACTCTCAAGGCCCGGAAACGTATTCAAACGAGTCTGAACATTGAGGCACTCCCCGAACTGCAAGCGTTCGTTCGCAAATTTTCCAAAAGCCATTCCTGGTCATCCGGTTTCACAATGCGAGTTGAGGGAGCAGTTGAAGAAGCACTCCTGATCTTATGTAGTCAAACTGACCCAGACAAAAAAGATGGAGTCCTTCAACTGATGATCAAAGGTGAGTCAGATCGGGCGACATTAGAATTTGACGCTGCAGAATCTACCTAAAATCTTAAGGATCGGATTGCACATATGGGATCGGATATCTCCTCCGTAAATATGGAAAGAG
>JAPPBZ010000168.1 GCA_026702635.1 Bacteroidota bacterium | reverse complement strand
GTATACGCTTGGGGTATAGCTGGCATTGTATGCACAAGTTGTACAGATATACGTGGCCCTGCAATTGTGGGAAATCAACACATGACTACCGACAAAGATACCGCCGTTAAGGATACTACTAAGGGCATGACTCCTGTACGTTCAGTTCGCGTGGAAGCATCTAAGACTAAATTTTCCGTTTCTCCGTCGGAGGCCAGTGATGAGGACAAGCTACTGCCCTCTGACGACACGCTTGAGTCTATAAGGGAACTTGAAAGAGGTGATGGCTTCCACTATGCTAGTTTAGGCGAACTTTGGGCCGATCTTGATTCGTAGCTCAATTCGCGTCACCCGGTCCACAAAATTCAAGAAACAATATCGCCTAGCGGTCAAGCGAGGTAGAGATCCCGCCAAAATAAAGGAACTTGTTTCGCTGCTGGAAACAGGCGATCCTCTTCCGGCGATATACAGGGACAAAAAACTTAGTGGAGATTTTAATGCCTATAGATCAGCCAGATTAGGTGGAGACTGGCGTCTTATTTACCGTCGGAGCGAGAACGAGTTGCTCTTGGTTGCACTGGGTACCCACTCTGACCTGTTCAAGAATTGATCCAACAGAGGTTCCATTGCATACGCTCAAGACCATATCAATCTTCCTCTCGCCATACAAAGATCCCTGTAGTGTCAATATATCCTGACCGCCCTTCCAGAGTTACCCAAGCGAGCCCCCGATCAAATGAAGCGGCTTTCTCGTATCGTGGCGGAATAACCATGGTTCCTGTCGAATCAATGAACCCATACCCATCCCCCGTTAATACCAATGCCCGCCCATTCGAAAAATCATCCGCTCTCTGGTAACCTGGCTCAACAACGACTTCACCCGCACGGTCAACGAATCCCCATAAACCTCCTTCACTCACACGAGCCCGATTTTCTTTGAAAGAAAATATCTGCTCGTAGTCCAGTTCCAGTACAAATGTCCCCGTGGAATCAATAAACCCACGCCGCCTGCCTTTGCGGGCAAGAGCAAGACCTTCCGAAGGGTTCCGCATAGAGTGAAATTCCGGCTCGACAACCCACGAACCGGTTGGGTCAAGTAACCCCCAGCGGGTATTTATGCTTACCACGAGAACCTTTCGAACCACTTCGACCGCCGCCATCGCGTTAGAGAATGGCAGTGCACGGACGAATTTGTCTGGCACAACCATCTCACCTTCCCGGTCTATATATCCCCACTTGGGTTCAAGCCCTGCAACCGTACCGGCCCGTACACGCACCGGGGCCAACCCGTCACCAAAATCCAGTGCTGAGGTAAAAAACTCATCCGTAATTGGCATCCCACTCTTATCAATAAAGCTCCAGTACTGACCAGACTGAACGCGGGCAATCCCATCCGAAAATGGGAAGACCGATGAGAACTGCGGAGCAATATGTACTGAGTCTTCCCTATCAGTAAATCCCCACAAATAGCCGGATCTTATCGCAGCGAGCCCTTCGGATGATATTTTTGCCCCGCTATACTTCGGCTCGACAATGACTTCGCCACTGTAGTTAATAAACCCAAATTGGCCATCCTCCAGGATTGGATACATGGTATTCTCCTGGCCATAAGCCAGATGATCGGATACGATTACGCAGCCAAGCAGTGTGCAAATCGCGAACCTCCTACACCGGAACAAGAGCAAATGCATTGTCAATTAGACGAATATGCCGAAAATACACCGCAACCGCGACAATCACCTGCACACCCGGTATGAATTGTTCAACCGGTTCCAGTTTACTGGCTGTCACGATCTCTGCATACTGCAGTTTTGCCTGTGGTACAGAGTGAATCATTTCCCGCATCAAACCGGTTACGGCTATCGGGTTTTCTTCCCCATCTTCAATCATCTGGGTTGCCGAGTTAATCGCCTTTGAAATTATACTGGCCTGGCTGCGCTCATCTGCGGTGAGGTATTCATTGCGTGAAGAATACGCCAGACCGTTGGGTTCACGAACGGTTTCTCCCCCAATAACTTTAATGTCCAGTGCCAAATCCTGAACCATCTGCTTCAGCAATATATACTGCTGAATGTCCTTCAGTCCAAATATTACGTTGTGCGGCTTGCATGCAGCCAACAGTTTCATGACAACCGTCAAGACCCCTTCAAAGTGACCCGGTCTGTATTTTCCACACAGTTGCCGTGACATTTCCGGGCAGGTCACCCACACACGCTGTTGGTCGGATCCCTCGGGATAAAGCGTTGCTTCGTCGGGGGCAAAGATGGTGCTAACCCCACCGACCTCTTCCAGTAATTCGCAATCCCTCTGAAAATTGCGCGGGTAGGCTTTAAAATCTTCATTGGGCCCAAACTGTGTTGGGTTGACAAAGATAGATACCGTGACATGATCTGCTTCAGCTTTTGCACGCCGTACTAGGGATAAGTGCCCCTCATGCAGGCTGCCCATGGTTGGAACTAATGCCAGTGTACGTCCCTCCATGCGCTTTTGGTCGGCGTGTGCCTGCATTTCCGCAACTGTCCGAATGATCTTCACGGGAGCCCCTGGAATTTGTTTTTGGACTCACATATTACAACAAGGCGTAGAATTCGTTTATATTGTCTTGATTATATCCACTAATCAGCTTGCGATGAGTGATTTTCGAATTGAAAAAGATTCTCTGGGGGACGTGCATGTCCCTTCCGATGCAATCTATGGGGCGCAGACCCAGCGTGCCGTAGATAACTTCCCTATCAGCGGACAACGCATGCCTCGTGCATTCATCCGAGCGCTGGGACAAATCAAACGTGCTGCAGCAAAGGCAAATGCAGATACGGGTATGCTGGAAAGATCTGTAGCTGATGCCATCAGTAAATCAGCAGAGGCTGTAATTGCTGGTGACCTCGACGATCAATTCCCCATTGATGTTTACCAGACGGGAAGTGGCACCTCCAGTAATATGAATGCAAATGAGGTCATCGCCCGCCTGGCCACTGAAATGCTTGCAGATCAAAGCGTTCACCCCAATGATCAAGTGAACATGTGTCAGTCCTCTAATGACGTGATCCCTACCTCTATACAGGTTGCTGCTGCATGTGAG
>JAPPBZ010000261.1 GCA_026702635.1 Bacteroidota bacterium | reverse complement strand
TAGACAGTACCGATCTTCCCATTTAATCAAGAAACCGCTCTGGCCAAGCCACCACATGCGCCACTGTCCAGATGGTACAATACTGCCACGTATATCGGCCAGGAGCGCCTCATCTTTCTGCAGCGGTTCAATCATCTTCATCAACGAAGCGCTGCGTCACTTCCCCGGAATCCGGGTTTTTCAATATAAGCTTCACCTTGCCATCCGGCAACCGTTCCCGCTTGACCATCTCCAGTCCATCTACCGTCTCTTTTAATCCCTGAATGCGTTCAACATTCGTACGCCCACGCCAGTCGTCCAATTCAACAGACTCCCATTTTTTTGACCTCGCAGAACGATAGCATGCATCGATGACTGCGTTCACGACATACCCGTCATAAAAGGTCTCTGTGGGCTCACGTCCTTCGTCCATGGCATCAAACATGTCTGTGAACATGTCTGTATAGCCTAGTTCATTCACCTCATCTCCCACCGGGAATAACCATCCTGATTCCTGCTCTACTTTTTCTGCTACATAGCCACCGGCCCCGCTGGAGTACATTTCAAAGCCGGTTCTCAGAAAGTGATTCAACCAGATCGTCCCTTCCGTGCCTGCAACCTCGTCACGTAAATCCATCCCCCCTCTAAACGTCCAACTGACCTCAAACTGCCCTACCGCACCATTTTCAAAACGAATCAGAGCAATACTGTTATCTTCCGCCTTGATAGGATGGACGAGTGTATCAGCCCAGCAACTTACCTCCACAGGGCGAATATCTTTTCCAATAAAGCTGCGAATAATTTCGATGCAATGACAGCCTAAATCAACAATCGCTCCACCACCGGCTTGCTCTACATCCCAAAACCAGCTACTATGCGGACCACTGTGAGTTTCCCGTGAACGTGTCCAGAGTATTTCCCCTAGAGCACCGCTACGGACGGATTCCAACGCTTTGAGTGTTTTCGGCGTATAGACGAGATCCTCCAAGTATCCCGCAAAGATTCCACTCGACTCAACGATATCTAGTATGCGTTTGGCTTCTGCAGCAGTACGCGCTAATGGTTTTGTGCAGAGTACTGCTTTATTTGCTTCTGCACAGAGTCGGATTGCCTCTTCATGCAAGTGATTCGGCAGGCCGATAACGACCACATCACTGGATGGGTGACGGATCGCTTCGGCCATGTCTGTTACGGCATGATCAATCTCCCATTTTGCGGCAAATTCCTGAGCACGATCCGCGTCGCGTGAGTACACGCAACCGACGCGATCGCGTCCCCGCTGCCCATGAAGAGTCATTGTATAGAACAGCCCTATCAGGCCGGTTCCAAGCATCGTTATACTATGTTTTTGTGACATTTTCGATCAGGTTTTCGTTAAGTCTATGACCACACGCTCAAAAAAATTTGCTTCTCATGCTTCGAAATATTCCTCATCTGGAGGGACATCCGCATAGCTTGGATCCATTTGCAAATTCACTTCCCGGAAAATAGACACCCCTCATTCATTGGTGAATTCTACGTTCTTAGGCACCAAAACCGATTCGGGTTGCTACATAGTAAACTGCCATGAACAGCATCACAGTAGAGCAAGACCATAGCAAAATGTCAATGGTGAGGCTCGGCCGGATGGACCGATCGATGTGTCGGTAGCGGAGATAAATGGTCGAGAACCCTATGACAGGAAGCATGCACGCTTGGACGACACCGCCGATCACGACCATGATGACCGGCTGGGCGACCCATCCGTAGAGGATGACATAAAGTGTTGGGATCCCCACGATCACTACGCGCCTCCAGAAAAGGAGTTGGCTATCAGTATCAATCCGTGCTACTCCCAATAAATGGAGGAAGTCCGTAATGACTCTGGAATTGCTCGCAACGTTGGCGAAGAGAGTTGAGTAGAGTACAAAAAATGCACCTATTAGAAATAGATAGAAGGCCCCCGACCCCAAGGTGGCGGTGTACATATTCGACAGGGTCGAAATCATCTCGTAGCCTGCCGGGATTGTCCCCATCCCACCTAGAATCGCGGCACCTAGAATATAGAAGGCCACCGTTGCCGTCGTGTACACTACCATAGCCATGAGTACATCAGCCTGCATGACTCGGATCCACCCCTGCGCCCTTGCATCCCAAGCGGAACCCTCTATCCGAGGACCCACGACGCGCGCCTCGCCCTTCTCCAGAACCCAGTAGGGATACATGATTAACTCCGCGGCCCCTACTCCGGTGAGTCCGAAGGCAGCGAAAGCCACCGCAATCCCACCAGCCGGAAGACTCAGACGGAGGCCGGAGAGGAAGTCTTCAGCAGTGGGGGCATAGGGAGTCCATCCCAAGAGAACAGCACAGGCAATGGTTACGAAAGTGAAACTGACCACCATCCCCACACAGATCTTTTCTACCGTCCCGTAGCGCCCGCGGAACAGAAGAATCATCACCGTGATTGCAGCGACCATGGCCCAGACTGTCCCGTTGATCTGGGGTAGGAATAGGTGCAACGTCTGTCCGACGCCCCCGACAATTCCGCTTCCCTGGATGATGACCCCGATGGTCATGATCCACCAGCACCAAACCACCCACGAAACTCGCCATTTTGGCCCAGGCACCCGGTTCAAGCCCTGCAGGGCAGTGTCTCCGGTGGACACAACGTACCGCCCCAACTCTTCCTGAAACACCACCTTGATACCGCAACTCAGGATAATGAGCCAGAGGGCGACAAAACCGACTTCGGCGCCAAGGGTTGTCGTGGCGATAAGTTCGCCAGAGCCCACAATGGACCCGGAGATGATGAGCCCGGGGCCCAGTTTGCGCAAGACGGGCCAGAAGCCCTTGGGGGGTGGTTGAATCTGTTTCGAAGGAGATGAATCGGCCATATAATTACTCAAATTACTCCTGTGGCCGAATCAGGAGGAGGCTCATAGCCATTCGTGGGAAATAGCGTTCCGCCACTTCATTGTCCAGAAATAGCTTGAACACAGTCATAAATGACAGCCTCTCGCCATCGACACGGCCTGATACCGATCTCAAATCCTGCATTCTCCTCTTGATCTCCGTAGGTTCGTGGCGGTGGGGGTATCGTC
>JAPPBZ010000330.1 GCA_026702635.1 Bacteroidota bacterium | reverse complement strand
TAGATTCTTCAGAGTCACGGGTAGCATTTCCAACCGTGTAAGGGGTGACCTGAATGTTTCGTCGGGGACGAATTTCGATAATGCCTTCCAGGGTACCATACTGTGCGACTGTCCCACTTCTGCGTTCAGCTCGTGGGATGAGCACCCAGTCGCTCACCTCCCCAAGTCTGGGGATGACACGCCGAAAGTTGATCCCCCAGCGTTGGTTGGGTGTATCTGAAAATCGGAGCATCGTGAAGGGGATTCGCATTTCTACGATCCATCCCTCTGGAGTGCTACGCACAGCGCTCCGCCAAACTGCATTCCAGGAAGTGTCAAAGTCAAAGCCCCCACCTCCACCAAACCGTTCGCCGGTGTAAACTCCATCTGCCTGCACTCCCGCCGCATTGACTGCAAAATTATAGGCCGTCTTGCGATCCAGATAGGAATCAATGGATGCAATGAACCAGTCCGCCTGATTGAATTCATCTCGCCGACCTAATGTCTGTCGAATTTGCTCGGGTTCCGTATCCTGGAGAACGGCACTAATGAAAATCTGACTCTCTCCGTAAAGAACACGAACCTCAGTTTGCTGGGTAGCGGGATCTCCTTCATTGGGTGAGTACTGGGTGAAATCCGTGGCGATAGCCGCATCAAGCCATGCTTCTTCATTGAGCACGCCATCTATCTCGATATCCTGCGAAACGTAGGATGCGGAGAGCCTGCAGTCTTCAGGGCAACTGGGAGAAAGGACTGCCGAGGGTAGAGTACCCATCAATAAAGCCGATACCAGAAGGAGCATTGAAAAAATCAGGGTGAAATTTTGTTATGTATGCTCTGCGATACGCGAAACGCGTTCGCCCGCGCTTACGGCCAATTGATCGACCCGGTTATTGAGTTTATTGTTCGCGTGGGCTTTAACTTTGATCCATTGGACGCTATGTTTTTGGGTTTCATTCCATAGCGCCTGCCAGAGATCTTGATTTTTGACTGGTTGACGAGCTGAAGTCATCCAACCGTTTGAACGCCATTTATCGATCCAGCCATCCGTAAATGCACGTTTGAGATACTGACTGTCTGTATGAAGTTTTACATCGCAACGCTCTTTCAAAGCTTTCAAAGCCTGTAAAGCTGCATTCAGTTCCATGCGATTATTCGTCGTATCTGGTGAGCCTCCTGAAAGAACGCGTTCCTTCTTCCCGTACCGAAGGATGGCGGCCCAGCCGCCTGGCCCGGGATTACCTTGACAACTCCCATCCGTATAGATCGTCACTTTCTTCACTGTCTCAATGCGATTTATAGATCAAGTTACTGTTTATGTACGAAGTGGTCATGGAGGTGCTGGAAGCGTAGCATTTCGGCGTGAAAAGTACGTTCCAAAGGGCGGTCCGGCAGGAGGAAATGGCGGGCAAGGCGGTTCTGTAATTCTCCAGGCAGACAAACATCTGTATACGCTGCTGGATTTGCGATACAACCCACACCAGCGTGCGCCCCGGGGCGAAGGGGGACAGGGGAACAACCGTGCCGGTAAAGACGGTGGGGACCTGGTTTTGCGCGTTCCCTGCGGCACGATTGCCCGGGTGTCGGACAGTGGAGAGCTCTTGGGTGAAGTGGTACAACATGGCGACCACCTTGTACTCGCGAAAGGCGGGCGGGGTGGCAAGGGGAATACATTCTTTAAATCCGCTACGCGACAGGTTCCCCGTTATGCTCAGCCCGGAGAGCCGGGTGAGGAAAAAACGATCCAACTGGAGTTGAAGATGTTGGCGGATGTCGGCCTGGTTGGATTTCCAAATGCGGGCAAAAGCACGTTAGTTGCCTCTGTTTCTGCTGCGCGCCCGAAAATTGCTGATTACCCGTTTACCACACTTGCCCCAAGCCCTGGTGTCGTCCGTGTAGATGAATATGAGTCATTTGTTATTGCCGATATTCCCGGCATTATTGAGGGGGCAAGTAAGGGGAAAGGGTTGGGGCTACGCTTCCTCCGGCATATTGAGCGCAATGCGGTACTGTTATTTTTAATCCCGGTGATCTCTGACGATATTGTTTCTGAATTTGAGAGCCTTATGCGGGAATTACACAACTATGACCCAAAGCTCTCTCAGAAACGCCGATTTATTGCTCTGTCAAAAGCGGACCTACTCCCCGAAGAAGAACATGCATATTACCTTGATCAGGCTCGCCGACGGTTTGGTTCACAGGAGAATGTATTTCTGATTAGTGCAGTAGCCGACTTTGGATTAGATACATTAAAGCGGGAGTTGTGGAAATGTGTTCAAGAGGAGCAGCTCCAGGGCGAATCATGAAGAAACAAAATGTCCTGGTTGCCGAAACTGAGCAGCGTCTGGATGTGGCTCTGGCATGCATGCCCGATATTGGGTCTCGGAATCAAGCGCAGAAAGTCATTCGTGCCGGTTGTGTGACGGTGGATGAAAAAACTGTGCTGCGTCCATCCCATCCCGTAACCCCAGGCTGCGTCATTCGATGGACATCGCCTACTGTGGAGCCAATGAGCCTTCTTCCTCAGGCATTGACGATGGATATTGTCTATGAAGATGAGAGCCTACTGGTGATCAATAAACCTGCGCGGATGCCAGTTCATCCTGGAGCAGGGAGACCAACTGGAACCTTGGTAAATGCCTTATTGCATCATGTGGGTGGGGATTTACCACATGCACCGGATGAGCCCTTTCGCCCAGGGATTGTTCACCGGCTGGACATGGATACGACGGGGCTTTTGGTTGTTGCCAAAAACGATGCGGCGCACCGTGCGTTACAGTCCCAATTTGAAGCACGATCCGTTGATAGACATTATGTTGGAATCGTTTGGGGGGTGCCAGATCCCCGATCAGGCACCATAGATGCTCCAATTGGCAGATCTGCACGTAACCGGATTATAATGGCAGTACGTCCTGATGGCCGTCATGCAATCACACATTATGAAACGCATGAAATTCTGGGTTCAGCCGCTTTGGTACAGTTCAAGCTGGAGACGGGCCGAACCCATCAAATCAGGGTGCATTTGAGTTACATGGGACATCCACTCATCGGAGATGCAGCGTATGGAGGAGCAACCATCA
>JAPPBZ010000172.1 GCA_026702635.1 Bacteroidota bacterium | reverse complement strand
TCCCTATGTGCTGCTAAATTATACCGGGCGTGCACGAGATGTACAAACCCTGGCACATGAGCTCGGGCATGGGGTGCATCAGTTCCTTTCAAGAGAGCAGGGTTACTTGCAGGCTTCCACCCCGTTGACCACGGCGGAGACTGCCTCTGTATTCGGGGAGATGCTTACGTTCCAGCGCTTGTTAGCGGAAGAGCCGAATCCACGTAACGTGCTGACGCTTCTGGTGAGCAAGATTGATGATACCATGGCAACCGTCTTCCGCCAAGTTACCATGAATCGATTTGAGCACGCGATCCATACCGCAAGGCGTGAGGAAGGGGAATTATCTTCGGATAAATTTGCAGAGTACTGGATGTCTACCCAATCCGCTATGTTTGGGAATAGCGTGGTACTCACTGAGCAGTATCGCAGCTGGTGGAGTTATATCCCACACTTTTTGCATACACCAGGCTATGTCTACGCATATGCATTTGGAGAGCTGCTAGTACTGGCCCTGTATAAACGCTACCTCGAGTCTCCCGACAAATTTCCAGATCAATACATTGAGTTAATGAAGGCGGGTGGATCCGATTGGCCACACATCCTTGTCGGTCACTTGGGGGTTGACTTGCAGGATCCAGAATTCTGGCACAAAGGACTCAGTGAGGTCGAAGCACTGATCGAGCGGGCCGAATCCTGTTATGCGGCATCTTGTCTGGATTGAACCAGCGCAACCCGTTTGAGATAGGCATCACGTGCAATCTGAATATCTTCCAGAAAGAGCGGAAGTTCATCTGGACGTAGTGCCTGGGGGCCATCCACCAATGCCTTGGCAGGTTTAGGATGGAAATCAACAAGTACCATATTTGCTCCGGCAATAATGCCCTGTGCTGTGGCATGCATCACATCCAATAACCCATCCGGACTTCGTTGCCGGTTGCCGACGGAGTGGGATGGATCAATGCATACAGGCATTCGAGTGAGTCGATGGACGACCGGTACATGCGAGAAGTCAACGAAATTTCGATGTGGATCACCTAGGTTCGTTTTCATTCCACGCAGTGCAAAGATCACGCGTCGATTCCCTTCACTGGCGAGGTATTCCGCCGCATTCAGCGATTCATTTAATGTGATTCCAAACCCTCTCTTGATTAGGACGGGGTAGTCATCCTGACGGCCAGCACACTTGAGTAGTTCAAAATTCTGTGTGTTGCGCGTGCCGATTTGCAGCATGACACCGGTGGGATGCCCTGTGGCCTCGAGAGCTTCATGAATCTCTAGAATATGCGATTCGTGCGTGACCTCCATGCAAATGATTCGGATGTCGTATTTGCCCGCCAGTTCAAATACATAGGGGAGACAGGTTTTTCCGTGTCCTTGGAAAGAATAAGGATTAGTACGTGGTTTGTAGGCTCCCATACGGGTACAGGCTTGACCGTTTTCCTTGAGCGCCCTCATCATGAGTTCTACATGCTCCGGGGTATCCACTGCGCACAGTCCAGCAAATACATGGAGGTTCGTCTGATTGAATGTAATTCCGTTGTATTCAAACTGATGAGGGAAGTCTTCCTGGCCATGTCTCCCAAGCACTCGGTAGGCTTCCTGTACACGGACTACGCGCTGCACGCAGGGCAGGCTTCGCATGAATTCCATTGAGAGGGATTTCGTGTCCCCCAGTAGGTAGATCTCAGTCAGTCGCTGACCAGCACCCTGAATATGCCGGACTTGATATGTAATGTTCACGAGCGAGTCCAGATAACGCGTCAGGAGTTCATACCGTGGCGAATACTGGTCCGTATTGGGTTTTAATATGAGTATCACGGTTAAAGTAGATTCTAGGTTATTACTTGTTAAGCCCCGAAGATGCAGCTTCATCCAGCAATACAGTGACATCAGAATGAGCCTGTAGGCAACTACCTGGCACGTCTTCTGTCTGGGGGCCTTGCAGGCACCGTGCTACCGCATCGGCTTTTGCGGGGCCACATGCGAGCAGCAAAATCTTGCGGGCCTCCATAATTGTTTGTATCCCCATCGTTACTGCTTGGTGAGGTACATCTTCTATGGAATCGAAAAATCGGGCATTGTCCTGGATCGTTGATGGGGCAAGTGATACAACCCGGGTACGGGAATCAAATGGCGAGCCAGGTTCATTGAAACCAATATGGCCATTGCTTCCGAGCCCCAAAATCTGAAGGTCAATCCCCCCTTTGTTCTGAATGAGTTGCTCAAATACAGATGGATCCGGGACTGCTGCCGGGAAGTGAATGGAATCTGGTTGCACATTGACATGCCCAAAAAGGTGGTGTTGCATGAAAGTCGCGTAGGATTGCTCATGGTTGATGGCAAGCCCGATATATTCATCCAGATTCACCGTAGTGAGTCGGTCAAACGAGATCTCGCCACGCTGATAATGGGTGACGAGTAACTCGTAGAGTCTTTCAGGCGTACTCCCCGTCGCAAATCCAAATACACCGCCGGGATTTTCGGAAATAGCCTCACATACGAGTTCCGCAGCACGTGAGCTTACGGACTCGTAATCTTGGAAGCATTCAATCACCATGTGTTTTACTGGTAGATGATTCTTCCTGGAAAAGGTTGAGGAGGTGGATCAATGTTGTACGAAGTTTTCGCCGATCCACGACCATATCGACAAAACCATGGTCCTTGAGGAACTCGGAACTTTGAAATCCTTTCGGGAGATCTTGCCCAATCGTTTCGCGGATAACACGGGGGCCCGCGAAACCGATGAGTGCACCAGGTTCGGCGATATTGATATCACCAAGCATCGCAAAGGACGCGGTCACACCGCCAGTCGTTGGATTCGTTAATACGGAGATATATGGGATCCCCTTTTCGTGTAACCGGGCAAGGTGTGCACTGGTTTTGGCCATTTGCATTAGACTGAGCGCACCTTCCATCATCCGGGCTCCGCCACTTTGTGCTATGACAATGACGGGAATATTCTGTTCAACCCCTCTACGTATAGAACGGGCAATGACTTCACCGACAACGGAGCCCATCGATCCCCCAATGAATTTAAAATCCATGGCAGCGATAGATACGGTATGCCGATCCATTTGTCCGATAGCGGCCTGTACTG
>JAPPBZ010000264.1 GCA_026702635.1 Bacteroidota bacterium | reverse complement strand
TAACGACATCACGCAGCCGCGGACGGCGAACTTGCTCGCCACGTACAGGATTCCCCCCTGGCTGTGAGCCAACATGATCCAGAGTCGTTCGAGGGTTTCAGTAGGTATTCGAACCTGCACAAATTCCGCCAAATCACGCTCCAGATATGTGCGAATGAAACTCTGGCGGAATACTAGGCTGTCGTCGTCATTGGCTGCGAGGTAACTGTCTGGAAAACCGCCGCGAACCCATAGGGAATCCTGAGCACTTGCGTCCGCTTCTAGGACACTGAGAGGATTGAGAGACACAAATTCGATTCGCCCTGCAAGACTCTCCCCTGCCTGTTTAAGCAGGTCCATGGTTGCCGACCCGAGAAGGAGAAACCTCCCAGTTCTTAGGCCACGCCGCCTCCCTTCGTCAATGAGACCGCGTAATTCAGAAAATAGATCAGGCACCCGGTGGATTTCGTCTAGAATCACAAGTCGATCTTCGTAATGACGCAGATACAACTTAGGGTCAATCAGCCGTGCCCGATCACTGCCGGACTGCAGGTCAAGATACAGCGTTTCAGTCGTGCTTGCAATCTCCAAGGCCAGCGTAGTCTTACCCACCTGACGGGGCCCAAGCAGTGCCGTGGCAGCCTGTCGATTCAGTGCTTTACGCACCTGTGGTAATGCGTTACGGGATAACATCCTTGTAAATATGGAATTATGTTTTCGATTTGCAAGGATAAATGATTGATTATGTAAATTGTTTCCGTATGTAGACTTGGAAATTGCACATTTCTCGACAATTGACGCACATGAATTACGGGAGTCACCAGAGAACTTAACCAGTCTATCATGGCTGTGATTGCCGATGCCGGGGCCCCCTAATATTCATCACGACATGAATACAATGGAGAGGTGGTCAATCTTCGTTCTTCTCGTAGGCGTTAATGATTTCCTTGACGAGCCGGTGGCGTACGACATCAATCTTATTGAAGTACACGAAGTTGATGCCATTGATCTTCTGGAGGATGGATTTGGCTTCCAAGAGGCCACTTTGCCGCGGATCTTGAAGATCTATCTGCGTGAGATCCCCCGTCACGATGGCGCGGCTATTGATTCCGAGACGTGTCAGAAACATCTTCATTTGGATGGCCGTCGCATTTTGTGCTTCGTCCAGGATGACGTAGGAAGAATTAAGGGTGCGTCCGCGCATAAAGGCCAGAGGCACGATTTCTATGACATGGTCGGCCATATGCGCGGAGAGCTTTTCGGCCGGCAGAAACTCCTCCAGGGCGTCATAGAGCGGACGCAGGTATGGGTCAATCTTGTCCCGGAAATCCCCCGGCAGAAATCCAAGGCGCTCCCCTGCTTCCACGGCAGGTCGGCACAGGACAATGCGCTTCACCTGTCGTGCTTTTAGTGCTGCAACCGCCAGTGCCACGGCCAGATACGTCTTTCCGGTACCAGCCGGGCCAATGGCGAATACAATATCGTTCTTGCGAGTAGCCTCCAGCAGCCGGGCTTGGCCAGGGGTTTTCGTCTTGATCATGCCACCCGAAGACGTGTACAGTACTACATCACCGATCCCCTTATTCGATGGACGTGGATTGGCAGTTGCCATTGCGAGGATGGTGTCAAGATCTCCTGAAGTCACAGACCCATTCCGGCCAGCAACTGATGCAAGTTCGGCAAACGCATGTTCAATCGAATCGAGCGAACCGCTCGGGCCACGAAGATGGATCTGATTTCCTCGTGCGGTGATCTGGATATTTGGGAAAGCAGACTCAATTCGCTTCAAGTGCACGTCATGCGTGCCAAACAGTAGAAGAGGATCGGTCTGATCAAGCGTGAGAGTAGTTTCTGCCAATTGTTTGCGTTTGGTTCCAAATCAATACTCGGGGGTTCAACCGAGTAGGGTGATAAATGTGTCCGATGAAGCGTGCATTGATAGTCGAATTTACGAAAATGAATGGTGCCGGGAACGATTTTATTGTAGTGGATAACCGGTTTTATGAGTTTTCGGTTTCAGAACTCTCACAGATCGCCCAACAGCTATGTCCAAGGCGGACTGGGATAGGAGCAGATGGAGTGCTGGCACTGGCAACTGCTGAGCATTCAGATGCAGATTATCGGATGATTTATGTGAATGCAGATGGCAGTGAAGGTACGATGTGTGGCAATGGAGCGCGTTGCTTGGCCAAGTTTGCATTTGAGAGCGGGTTTCATAAAACCACCGTACACATGCAGACAGCTTCAGGAATCTGCGAGGTTCATGTCTCCAGAGATGCACCGGTGCGCATATATCTGGAGGCACCCCGAGATTACGATAGTTCCATTGAACTGAACAAGGAGATCCCAGAAGCAATCACTTCGGTACATTACCTATGGCCTGGAACGGAGCACCTCGTATGTTTTACTTCCGGTATCGGTCAACTGCCGGTAGAGCAATGGGGAGAGCGACTGCGTCATGATCCAGCACTCCATCCGGAAGGAGCGAATATCAACTTTGTTATGTTGGATCCTGAGTCGCCAGACACAGGGATACATGTTCGGACCTATGAAAAGGGGGTTGAAGCAGAAACACTAGCCTGTGGGACCGGTGCAATCGCAAGCGTGGTCGCCGCACGAAAATCCAGGCTCATTGCATCAGATGTCTGCGATGTACAAATGCCAGGAGGAACGCTGAGAGTAGGCTTGGAAGAGGATCGTGTATACTTGGAAGGACCCGCTGAATTTGTCTATCGTGGCTCTATGGAGTTGGACATCCCTGGATAAAAGAAACTACATTTGGTCTGCCTGCGTAATGGCAGTGACTAAAAAAACTTCCTAACATGAAACGTGCACTGCCAATCATGAGCTGGTTGCTTGTGATTTTGATTCTTGTAGCAGCCAGTGGCTGTAGAAGTAATCCGAATATTGAAGGTGCTAGGCTTGACCTACGCAATAAAAATTATCAGCGTGCACTTACCAATATCAACAGAGCCTTGGAAAACGAGCCTAATAATTCAGAAGCATTTCTCCTAAAAGGAGATATCCTTTCTGAAATGCTCTCTGAGGTATCAGACGGCGCTGAACGAACCGGGTATGTGGGAGAGCTGATTGGGGCTTACGCTCAGGCAGTGACACTGGACCCAGAAAATAATGCGCATGTG
>JAPPBZ010000319.1 GCA_026702635.1 Bacteroidota bacterium | reverse complement strand
CTTTTCACCTTTATTCCATCTGTCAGTATGGCACAATCCCAGATCCTTGTCCATATTCTAAGTAATGATATGGATGCAGCAGCTTATGCAGATTCATTATATTTGGGACTCGCTGGTGGAAGCCCATACTGGGTTGATCCCACGACCAAAACCATCCGTCTTTCAACGCTTCGCGCTGCAGCCTGGAGCATGCCACCGATTCAAGTACCTCTGAGGGCTGAGCCAGGAGATAGCGTACGCGTCACGCTGAATTTTCCAAATTATCATCGAATCGAGTCTTATCCCTTCGGAGCGGAAGTCTGGTTGCAGGGAGGTGTAAGGCGCAGACTTCTTGGGTTAACTCCTGTTGTATTTACCTCTTCTGGGACTGTTGAAGGTATGTTTCATATTGAACTGGAAGGATATATTCCTAGCGTAGTGAAACCGAAAACAGATTTATGGAATCGCTACGAGATTTCATTGAAGGCACTCGCTCAAGTAAATGAGCGGTCAGGGCTGAGCCCCGCGGTGAAACAGCGAAGAAGGTGGATTGATTGGGGTACAGCAGCGGTAGCGATGGCAGCAGGTGCCGTGGCGGTACACTATAAATTCCGTGCAGATCGGATCAATGACGAGTACCTCATGACAGGAGATGCATCTCTGCGTCCACGTGTAGCCAGGCTGGATGATTATTCTGGAGTTGCGCTAGGGGTCATGCAAGCGGGGCTCGTTACCCTGGCGGTTCGTTTCGCACTCAAATAAAGGCGTATCTCTCCAACTTTCATGGAAGTATTCCGTAGAGTCTGCTATTGTGATACGGTAAGATGAATTGGCTTGACATATTGATTATCGTAGTTCTGGGGATCGGTTCCTTGATGGGGTTTCGTCGTGGACTCATACTCCAGCTTTTCGGCTTGGTCAGTTTTATTGCATCATTTTTGATCGGCTTCTCCTACATGGAAGGTGTAGGGGACTGGTTTGAAAATCAGCTAGGAGTTTCTGCAACGTATTCTTCTCTTGTTGGCTTTGGGGCGGTGTTCCTGGGCGTTCACGTGTGTGCGATGATCGTTTCCCGTTTCCTCGACAAAGTGGTTAAAAAAACTGTGGTGATCGGTGGCTTGAATCGGATTTTCGGGGGAGCCGTAGGACTGATCACCTCGGGCCTAGCATTTAGCTTGCTACTCTATGCTCTGGCCACGGTGAATCTCCCCCCGAGTGAACTTCGAAGTTCGTCTGCACTCTACGAGGTCGTATATCAATTTTTCCCCCAGACATGGGATCTGGCAACCCAAAAATTCCCTGAGCTCACTGAGCTAATCGACCGCTTCCCCTCTGTATTTTAACCGGCCCACGTCCAGACTCTGCCCGAGGGTAGATCTGTGTGTCGTTGGATCCGATAGTCCTACCAAAATCATGTTTCAAGGGTGATTCATGGTAAGTCTTAAATTATTTAGATTTAGACTGAATCTAAATAATAATGAAGTTGTTGAAGCGGCGGTCCGGGGAGTTTTGCCGGAATCTTATTCACTACCACAAAACATGATCAAACTTAAAATGAGAATTGCACTTCTTGCTACTTTGTTATTATTGAGTGTCACCACGAGTAGTGCACAAAGCTCCAATTCTTGCGGCCTGATGGTGATGGCGCATGGTGGAGCGGAGAAGTGGAATGCAGCAGTTGAGGATGCAGTTGCACCAGTCCGTGAAAAGATCCCCACTTCCATAGCTTTTGGGATGGCGAATCCTGAAACCATGAAAGCGGCAGTCGCTGAATTGGAAGAGCAGAATATTGATTGCATCGCCGTTGTACGGTTGTTTATGTCCGCGCATTCGTTTCTTCATCAGACGGAGTACCTTCTGGGATTAAGAGAAGATCCGCCCCCTTTCTTTATATCTCATCATGGACCTCAGCATCACCATGAGCCACCAACTCCGGTGGAATTTCAGGGTAAAATTGCGATCAGTCAAACGGCTTTGCTGGATGCTCCCGAGATGGGAGAGGTCCTGGCCACGAATGCTCGTGCACTTAGTGATAGCTCCGGCAATGAATCAGTCCTGATTATTGCACACGGGGCGGGAGATGATGCAGTGAATGACGAATGGCTTCTAAAGCTGGATCGATTGTCGGATACAGTTCGGGAAACCGGTCTCTTCCGCAGTGTTGCGGTTCACAGTTTGAGAGAAGATTGGGAAGAGAAACGATCCCAATCTGAGGCAGACATTCGTGGATTCGTAGAGGAGCATACAGAGGGTGATGGTCGTGCGATAGTGCTGCCTTTCAGGTTGTTTGGATTTGGACCGTACGCAAAGGTTCTAGAGGGGCTATCTTATGAGTCCAACGGTATAGGATTGTTGCCACATCCAAAAGTGAGCACATGGATTGAGCGGACTGCCAGTGAATTATTTATTGAATTATCTCAGGATGCGGATGCATGATTTTTGACGCTCTTGATTGGTAATTGAGAGTTTTTGGTCGAGCTGTAGGGTTCTTCGTGAGTCATTTTGTGTGCTTGCATTTATAGGAGGGTTAGGTCTATCGGTTGGATCTGGGGACAAGAAGCTTTTTGCTGGGCTGTTGAGTCCAGTTTTGTTTGGTGAGGTGATCGGGTAGGTCTGCCCGTATTCCCTTGCTTTCGGCGATGCATTTTTGGGTGTGATAGAGGAAAATAGAGGTTATTGCAGACTGCATCCCCCACATGAATACTGATGTCCGCTTGGTATTACCGTTTCGTTTTGTAAATTCAAGGAATTCAATGATCCGATGAAAAAGACTCCAAAACTTTATTACTCGATTGGGGAGGTGAGCAAAAAAATTGGCGTAGAGGCGTATGTGCTCCGCTATTGGGAAAGTGAATTCCATCAACTCAGACCACGAAAAAACAGCTCCGGCCGGCGAATTTACACAAAAGATGATCTAAAGCTGGTGCGTCAAATCTATGACTTGCTCCGTGTGCAAAAATATACGCTTGAGGGTGCACGGCAGGCTCTAAAAGGTGGACGTGAAAGGCCTTCTGACCGGAAAGCAGAACGGGATGAATTGCTGAAATTACGCTTATTTCTGGAGAACATCAGTCGTCAATTGGCGTAACCACTGGATCCGGGACGTAGCGCAGCCAGGTAGCGCACTTCAATGGGGTTGAAGGGGT
>JAPPBZ010000306.1 GCA_026702635.1 Bacteroidota bacterium | reverse complement strand
ACGGTGGGTCTTGAATCAACGGTAGTCGACTGCACCGAAACTGCACCTGTGCTTCTCCGGCCAGGAGCAATCAGTATGGAAACGCTGCGTACCGTGATTCCAGGATTTTCAACCGATGCCCCCAAAGCATTTCGCAGC
This sequence comes from Bacteroidota bacterium, assembly GCA_026702635.1. Taxonomy (GTDB): domain Bacteria; phylum Bacteroidota; class Rhodothermia; order Rhodothermales; family Bin80; genus Bin80. The sequence continues at coordinate 3,010 of JAPPBZ010000306.1, read as the reverse complement.
CCCGGAATGCGCTACCATCACTATACGCCCGTTGCTAAAATTCAAATTGTAAGTCATCCTGAAGAGATAAATCCAGGGACTCACACAGGTTACATTGGCCTTGAGGCACCGCCTTCAGACATACAATTCAAGAAATTCCTAGTCCCAAATCATGTAGAAGAGTACGGTCACTACCTTTTTGAGTTTTTCAGGGATTGTGACCGCTTAGGGGTCACAATGATTTACTGCCAGGAGGTCGCCGAATCCGGGCTCGGCCACGCACTGATGGATCGTCTCGTACGCGCAGCTAAATCGTCCAAGTAAGGGAGATCCTGTTTGCGCTCAATCCCAGCTGTGGTCCACCCGCCAAACGCTGATGCCTCCGTGAGAGCAGATACCCAGTCCCAAATCCAATCAACGCCCCTCCCAGCACATCGCTGAACCAGTGATACTCATCTGCCATCCTCACCACTGCAGTCCCAATCCCCAGAACAAAGAGGGCTCCCGATGCAATACCAGGATAGTATAAAACCCATGGAGTCGTAAAGGCAAAAACGGTTGTAGCATGCCCGGATGGAAAAGAACGATCTCCACCAAAGGGCTTAAGCGAGTTGGGGCCCAAATCAGTATGTGGTCTGGCGCGCCCGACCACAAGTTTAAGGGTATTCGTTAGCAGATTTGCCAAAACAATTGATTCCAAAGAGGTGAACGCAGCATCCTGGAAATAGATATCACCGCTGGTCAGGGATCCCACAAACACAATCGCTGCCATGGGACGGATAATATTGGAATTGCCTACTTCGTGCAATATCCTGCGCATGCGAGGTGCCGTTGAATCAGCAAACTTTTCCGCCTCGCCCGAAAGACTACGATCAAAATGCGACATCGCCAAAATACTGCCAGCTGCAACTCCGAGTGTCAGCCCCGACCGTAGCGTTAATGTCGCCTGTGGAACGGCAGCTATATCTCCAACCGTCCAGCGTACAAATCTCAGCGGATCTGCTGACTGCGCTTCAGCAGTACAAACTGCGACCATGCAGATCAATCCCGAAAGAATGCTCCATCGCTTCATCACCGGTCGCTATCCGTTTATGTGTATATCTCCATAAGATACCAGCCTACCCCGGGTATCCACGATAAATACTCTGATCAGCCCTTCGAGGCCCAATACACTCGGCATAAATCGAAAGACGTAGGAGCCAGTCTCGCTGGCATTCGGGATACTGTCTAATCTGCGTGGGATTCTATTACTGTCATAACTGGTGACTTCTAGACCTCCCTGAACGGAATTGGATAACCGAATGCGAACTGGAATTGCAACAGATGCCCCTGGTGGGACTGGGTTGGGAAAAGCCGGATCTATAACAATGCGCCCACTATACACCGGAGAGATCCGCCAGTCATCATCATCTTTGGATTGGATGGCTCCATTTTCAGCTGTCTGCGTAAATCCCACTGGATCTGAAAATGCTTCATTCTCAAATGTATCCTGATCCTCCCCGGCGTCACAGGCACCGAGTCCACCAATTATCGTTAACGCCAGTACAATCCGAAAAGCTATCATCAACCTCATCCCGATTCGTGAAGGTTACGCAATCAAACAACAATGTTCCAGACACTCCAGCGGTCCCACTGCTGACCGTTAATGATTTGGGTATTCAGCTTCTGGGGACTCCAATTGTTCATTCTCTTCAATTTAATCTGCATCCAGGAACGATCACTGGGCTTGTTGGACCAAATGGTTGTGGGAAGACGACGCTACTTCGCGCAATCTGTGGCTATTTACCGTATTCGGGGGCAATCCTGCTCGAAGAAAAAGAAGTTAACGAGTGGTCTTGACGGGAACTGGCTTGTAAATTATCCTTTTTCCGACAAGGCCCCGTACTCTCTTTTGATTTTACGGTAGAAGAACTCGTCCTATTAGGATTGTTGCCCCACAAATCGCTCTTGGAAGGAATCTCTCGTCAAGATCAGGAGTCATTGAACGGGGTACTTGGACAGATTGGACTTTCGGGTTTTTCGAAACGATCTGTCCGATCACTAAGTGGTGGGGAACGCCAACGTGCGTATCTGGCGCAGGCGATCCTACAGGATTCGACACTGCTCCTACTTGACGAACCCACTGCTCACCTGGATATAAGCCATCAGTACCAATTTCTTGAATTACTGAAAGACTTGGTCGCTAAGGGAAAAACCATTCTTGCTGTCTTTCACGATCTTGAACTTGCAGCAAAGTTTTCTGACCGCTTGCTAGTATTACACCAAGGACACCAAGTTGGCCATGGTAGTCCCGAGAATATTTTGAACGATGAGTTACTCGCCAACGTATTCAATATGCGCGCCAATGTCGGGAAGAACCAGAACGGAGAACACAGAATCACGTATGTATCCTCCCTGAAACCCTAATCTCCAAACAGATCAATTAGGGAAATGACGTATCTTAGAAACTACCAGGCTTTAACCGCCTACCTGCATTGAGTAAGCCACAACCGATGGCTACCTCCAAGGCACCTCATGAAGATCTACACCCGTACTGGAGACGATGGCACCACCGGGCTTTTTGGTGGAGGTCGAGTACCAAAATATCATCCACGTGTCCAGGCTATGGGTGCCGTAGATGAAATCAATGCTGCTCTCGGTACTGTCTGTGCAGTATTACCTGCTCAATCAGAGTCTATGCGTTCGTTCATCGTGCATCTTCAGCATGAATTGTTTACCCTTGGGGCAGATCTTGCAACACCTGCTGACTCACGGGCAACGGCTCCACGCATTAAACAGGAACATGTACAGGCCCTTGAGAGAGCAATTGACGACTGGGACGCCAAGCTAGAGCGCCTCCAGTATTTTATCTTGCCAGGTGGCACCCAAGCAGCTTCCATGCTGCATCTGGCGCGTGCAACATGTCGGCGTGCAGAGCGTGCCCTTTCAGAACACCTGGATACTATCTCACCAAATCCGTACGTTCTCCAGTATCTTAACCGATTATCTGATCTACTTTTTGTGCTTGCCCGCCGGGCAAGCACAAAAAGTA
>JAPPBZ010000012.1 GCA_026702635.1 Bacteroidota bacterium | reverse complement strand
ACTGGAGCTTGCGTCCCGCACGGTGTGCGAGGATAGAATGCGCTGTGCTTCCACATACCCGTCTATGGTTGTTCCCATACCAAAGCCGCCCAGAAAAGCAATGAGCATCATGGTGATAAACCAGGCAATCGGGAAATCTCCAGACCACCACCCTGTAAAAGCAAACGGATTGATACGGTCTAATTCTCCAAGGACTTCCAGCTTCTCAAGAATACCATTTGGGCCGCCTGCGACATGGATTCCCCATACAGAGACGATAATGATAACCAGGAATGCGATGATTCCCTGTTGGAAATCCGCCATGACGACTCCCCAGTATCCAGATGCCAGAACGTAGATGGCACACACCAGGGAGAATACGATCAGTCCAATCCAGGTTGGCCATGCAAACAGGTATTCGCATACACGCCCCATGGCAATTCCAACCCAGCCCAGGACGAACATATTCATAAAAAACTGCCATCCGGCCATCCAGCCACGCAGGAGTTCACTGCCGAGGCCTGTGAATCGTACCACATTCCATTCTGCCTGCGTATAGGCCAGCGAGCGGCGGAATATCCGGGTCGATACAAATGCGCTGATAGCAGCCCAGCCGCAAAAAAACGTGTACCAGATGCCTACCATCCCATTCTTGTAGATCACTCCCGTGATCCACATGGGTGTATCTGTGGCCGTATGCGTTGCATATACGCTGCTGGCCGGTAGCCACCAGGGAAGGCCCCGTCCAGCCAGAAAAAAATCAGATTCTGAGCGCTTGCCCAGCCGATAGAACAGGATACCACTGCCGACCATCAAGAGCAGAAACAGCCCGACCCAGAGCCAATCCAGAAACGTAAAAGTGACGGTCATAAATAATCGCTGATCACAGAGCGCCTATAAGAATAAGGAAATCAGCGTTAATCCGAGCTTATCGGCCATTGCTGGAGGAGCTGCCAACAGAGCCATAGTGCGCGTGGCACGTGGAAGCAGCCCTTATATGGTCCCCCTTTAAAGCGATGAGTAACTTGACCTTTACGGTCACAGTACCCATACCATTCGCCATGCTTTGGGTCGATAAAGTGATCAGAGATATAGTTATCAATCTTCCGAAAGGACGCCAGATCATTGGGATCACCCGTGTGCGCATAATTGAGCAGGTGTGCGTAGAGGGCTTCGGAATGCGGCCACCAGAGTTTCATAGACCATTCCAGCTGAACCGGACTGAATCCTCCTGCATCCACAAAGTAGTAGAGTCCTCCGTACTGCTCATCCCATCCAAAAGCCTGGGCATTCCGGATCATATTTCGGGAGAGCTCAATCATGCTTGATTCTTGAACCTTCGTGGCGATATGTTGGAGAAACCATCCTGCCTCAATCACATGTCCGGGATTCATCAGGCGCCCGTCAGGGCCGTCCAGGCGGCTACCATCTGGAGCTACAAATTCGAAAGTATGATGATCATGCACATGCAGTCGGATGCGTTTGAAGCAATCATCGATTTCGGAGGAACAGTCCTCATCAACCATGACTTCATCAATCAGGTTGAGTAGCATCATGGGTACTGCGAGCATTTGGGCAGGTTTTGCACCTGAAAGGGCAGGGCGGCCAACCTTGGACCAGTCGTAGGCCCAATCCCAAATTCGTTCCACCATAAGCGCCGCTTCTTTGATGTATGCGGTATGATCAATCGCACGACCGTACTCTGACAAAGCCATCGCGTAGAAGCATTCTGTAAATATTTTGCGCTGCTGATAAATGGGTTGACCGTCGCGGGCGAGCGAAAAATATACGCGTCCATCTGGTCGTAGGGCATGGTTGATCAAAAAATTCATGCCACTTTCAGCGTTGGATAGCCAGGATTGACGCGCTTCCACGAGGCGATACAACTTACTGAACATCCAGACTTGCCGTGCCTGCAACCATATATGTTTCGTGGTATCGTAAACGCTGCCGTCCCGATCCAGGTTATTGAAGTGTCCTCTGTAGTCAGGATCAGGGGAATGTTGCTCCCAAAACGGAAGCACACGCTCAAACAATTCCTGTTCGTAGTACAGCCGTAAGTCGTCTCTTTCTTGCTTGGTCATGAGCTGGAATATGAAATGATCAATCTATTTCCTAATTTAGCGATCTCAACTGGCGTAACCATACTTTTGAATGAATCATGACGAACCGGCGTAAATTTTTACAAACTGCGGCAATCGCCGCGACAGGACTGGCTGCGGTTCCCGTAACGGCCTCCAATTCTGTTAGACCCAAGCGGCCAAATCCAATCGGGGTATCGACGTACTCGTTTTGGCGATTTAGTGGCCCGAAGGAGGACTATCCCATTGAGACGTGTATTGATCAGGCAGCGGCCATGGGGTTCGACGGGATAGAGTTGCTTCACATACAGATGGCCTCTGAGGAGCCTGACTATTTACAGGGACTGAAGCGCCGGGCTTTTGTCAATGGTCTGGATCTGATGGGATTTTCCACGCACCAGGGCTTTGTGTCTCCGGATGCAGACGAGCGTCAGCGTAACATTAACGAAACGATTCGGCAGATTGAGATCTGCTATGAGCTTGGAATCCCGACCATGCGCCTCAACACCGGGAGGTGGGGAACATCAGAATCCTTCACTGCACTAATGAATAATCGTGGGATTGAACCAGCATTGGAAGGATATTCCGATGAAGATGCATTTGGCTGGGTCATTGATGCCATTGAACGATTGATTCCGAAAGCCCGACAGTGTGGAGTACTCCTTGGGTTGGAAAATCACTGGGGTCTTGGACGCACCCCCGAAGGAGTCCTCAGGATCGTTGAAGCGGTTGACTCTCAGTGGCTGAAGGTCACGTTGGATACGGGGAATTTTTTGGAAGACCCGTATGATAAACTGGAGATGCTGGCGCCACATACTGTTTTGATGCAAGCCAAAACGTACTACGGCGGCGGAACGTGGTATACATTGGACCTGGACTATCAGCGCATTGCAGAAATAATGCGTCGGCACAATTATACAGGGTATGTCTCGTTGGAATTTGAAGGGAAGGAGAGCGAGCAAACTGCAATCCCCAAGAGTCTGGAGCTCCTTCGAAGCGCATTCAACTGAGTTTGGATCCCTTGCTCTTGTACGGTCAGCCGTACAGACTCCGATTTTTCGGGCAAACAATAGGTACGAAACCGGCAGTCACGGTGGAACCGGGAAC
>JAPPBZ010000156.1 GCA_026702635.1 Bacteroidota bacterium | reverse complement strand
ATATCTATTCCTCGCATACCTTTACCCATCAGATGGAGTTATGCGGGGATCCTGTTTCTTTTATTGCCCTTTACCGCTTGTCAGAGCGGAGAAATAACGCTGACTAGGTTTGAAGACTCTCCGATCATTGACAGCTTACTGGCTTCTGCTCCGCACTTTGTAGCCAATACGGACATTGAAGCGGAAAGATGGGTCGCAACGAACAGATTGGGGCTCTCGACTGATTCATTAATCCTCAGTAGCTCCTTGCATATGATCGCGATAGGGGATAGCGTTTACCTCTCTGAGCTGCCGCCATCTGCACATATCTTTGCGGTAGGAGCTGATGGTTACCTTAACCGGAAAATTGGTGGTCCGGGAAAAGGCCCCGGAGAGTTTGATTTTTTAACAGGGCTGCAATATAACGGTTCGCACGTATTCGCCAAGGAGGCAGAACGTGTACAAGTGTTCACGGAGAAGTTTGAATATGTCAGTTCGTTCTTTCACTCCTCTGGCAGTTTTTTTGGGGAATTCACCGTATCTCCTGACCATATGTTTTTGGAGTGCCTTGGGGAAGACTGGTTAGTATGTGCTCGTAGCACATTCCCCCCTTATGACTGGATTCCTTCTGTAGAATTGCTTCCTGTTTTGGATCTTCCCGATCGCTCGGGGGAAAACGGTTATTTAGTAACGGTTTCTCCTGAGGGAGATCGAATTGCCGTGGCATATGGGGCGCTTCCTTATATCTTTGTTTACGATGATCAGTTCAGACATCTGCGGACCATCCGATTCGAGGGAAGGGATGTTCGTAACTTTGAGCCCATTGTAGGCGGTCCCCTCGCCGGAGCTGGTGTCGAAGTTCCAGCGGGGGCGATGGAGCCTGGCACGAATGTATTTACAGTGACAATAAAGTTCGTCAATTCCCGCTATCTGATTGCAAGGGTGCCCGAAGGGAATTATGTTTTGGATTTATCTGAAAACGACTACAAGCTTGCAAGAAAAATAATTTTCCGTCCCAGCAACGACACGGAAGAGAAAGAGGATATTTATCCTGACGATTTCCTCCTGCATGGAGATTACCTGTATGTATCTTCAATGTGGGAAGAATATGTGTATGGCTACACATTTGAACTGGAGTGATGGGAATTATGTCAGGTTAGAGACCGCACGGAGAAACGATTGTGGGACAGTGGTGGCCCCACTGGTTCCCATCACTTTCCTGTTTCACGAGAATATATCAAGTTGAACAGACTTCGGCCCAGTAGTTGGTTTTGGGGTTAGGAGATGCAACATCTTCTGTTCCTGGATCGGACCGGGCTGAATGGGGAGCATTCCCCGCCTCATATTCTTCTGGTGTCTCCACCAGTTGAATGTAATTTCTGGTGATTGCTTGGCACAAGAGCGTGTCTTTGTACAGATTCGCTGCCATGGCCGGTGCGTGCAGGTGGTCCCATTCAGTATGGGTTAACATCACCGAGATTGATTTCGAATGTGCCAGTACTTTTTCGGGCTTTGCGCCGCTCTGCTCACAGTCCGAGCTGAATTGAACTTTTCCACTGTCTTCCAGGAAAGAGATTTTAGCCCAGAGGTCGTTAGTCGTTAGGGTAGACCGATCGGTGCAATAAGCTCCGCACCAGACGATCCGGTGACCCATCAGATCCATTATCGATGTCTGGAAGGTGTTGTCTTGGCGCGCTGCTGATCTGGGGCAAAGATGATCGCCCACGCAAACAGCAGTGCGTTAACGCCACTTCCTTCGATCTCGGCGGACATCTTCTTTATCTCGTTGAGGTCTGAAAATGAACTGTCCACTAAAGAAGAGGAAGAACCAGGAGTCAAAGGCAGAGTACATGACCGGCACGATAACCAGAGTGAGGAATGTTGAAAAAGATAATCCGCTGATGATTGCAATGCCCATAGGTCCCCAGAACTGAGTGTTCTGCGATCCAAACTGGATATTGGGTGCCAGATCTGCCAATAATCCGACAAAGTCTATATTGAGTCCGAATGTGAGCGGTACCAGGCCGATCACAGTCGTCAGGAAAGTGAGCAGTACCGGCCGAAGACGTGTAGCCCCACCGTCAATAATCGCTTCCAGTTTGCTTTTTCCTCGTTCACGTAACTGGTTGATGTAGTCAATCAGTACGATATTGTTGTTCACGACGATTCCGGCTAGGCTGATGAGGCCGATGAAAGTCATCAACCCGAAAGGAGTACGTGTGAGGATCAGTCCCAAAAGCACACCAATGAGTCCTAGTGTGACGGCCAACATGATAATAATCGGGACAATGATACTATTGAACTGTGCAATCAGAATAAGCGTGATCGCTGCAACCCCGATTCCCATTGCGATCTGTAGAAATCCAAATGCTTCTGCCTGATCTTCACTCTCTCCCGTGTATGACAACTGATAGCCGATCGGCATAGTGTCCTGATATCCCTGCAGGTGACCTTGCACCTGCTGCAGTACCGCTGCACCATTGGCCCCTGCTACGACATCACCCGTCACGGTTGCTACACGATTGAGATCCAGTCGCGTGATGGATCCGTACCCGCTGCCAATCTCAAAATTAGCAATAGAGGACAGCGGGATCTGGGTTCCTTCATGCAGGACGGTTAGTGCATCAAGTGCTTCTAGGCTGGCACGCTGATCCTCTTTAAGGCGTACAGTTACATCGTACTCATCTTCTCCTGAACGATACTTGGTTGCTTCACTACCCTGGATGGCTGAACGGACGACATTGCTAACCTTGCGCGAGTCCAGTCCAAATCGGGCTGCCCGTTCACGGTCAATCTGAACCTGAATTTGTGGGCGTCCGGTATTGAGGTTGTTGTTGATGTCCACCAAGAAGGGAATTGTGTTGTTTTGTGCTGCCTGTCTAAGTGACTCGGTAACCTCTTCTGTGATCCGTGTAATCTCCAAAAAATTGGGCCCTGTAATTTCAATATTAACAGGTTTGCCTACAGGTGGTCCAGCATTGTCCTTATTGATTTCGATAATCACTCCTGGAATCCCCTGAAGGGATTCACGGAGCCTTTGAAGCGTATTGCGACTTGTTTCCGGCCGATCCCCGTAATCCACCACATTCAAGGTTAGGACAGAATTTTCTGGATTGCCGGGGCCACCCCCAATCAATCCCCCTCCACCACTACTGGTACCCACGTTTACAAGAAGATTATTGATGTTGT
>JAPPBZ010000151.1 GCA_026702635.1 Bacteroidota bacterium | reverse complement strand
GGTGCGATCGTCACCGCCAGCTCGTCGCCGAAAGCGTCGTCCCACATCGACACGTCTTTGAAGTTGACCTGTGCTGAGGTCATTGGACGACGACGATCAACCTCAATCCATCCCCCTGCCGTCCCACCAATATAGCGCTGGGTCAGTGCGTCTCGGGCATTGACAATCCAGGCTTCATTCAGCTTCGAGGGATCCCCATTTTCCTCATAGTACACGAACATGCTTCTCCATGTATCGGTGAGTGAGCGGCGAAGCCATACAAACTGTGTGGTATCAATGGCGATGAAATAATCGTGTTGTCCATTAACAGCAAATTGATGCCGATTCATCAGTCTTTGTTCTAAATCATGTTGTCGACCGATATCGAACATGTCACGATGCAGACGCCGTCTTGCTATCTCGTTAAAGTGATATCTAAGCTGACCTGAATGTTGTTCAATGGATGCAATCAGGTCACTGGGGGAGGCTGCCGCCAGATAATAGACCAGTTGGTTTCTACGCCAGTGGTTTGGTCTGGCAACCAAGGCCGGGGATCCTGCTAAAATCATCTGCCGCAGAGAATCATTACTGAACAGGGTGCTCAGATATTCATTCTCCGGAATATTATGTTCGGCAGTTGAGTCAGAAATCAAACCCACGAAAAGCACGTTCTTCCGGTCCTGGGTCATATCCAAGGCATCCTGAGAAGATAGTCTGACCGGTTCCAGGTCAAATTCTGGTTCCACGGCCGGAAGTGTTTCAATTGCACCGCCCACATGATTCAGGAGTGCTTCTCCAACTGATCCATTCCACAGAGAGGAGTCAATCACAACAGTAATCTGACCTTCAAGGCCAGTGGCATCAGGCCGGAAATCACTCCCAAGAAATCCTCCTTCACCACAGCCTGTGGAAGACAGCAGCACGGCGAATATGAGGATGATGTATCGCATGATTATTAGTTGTCTTTGAGTTATTTGAGTGAGCGCACAAACCGTGCCAGAAGCCGACCTCGTTCCGTTAACGAAAGGTTGGGGCGTGCCCAAAGATGCTCAATCTCTTTGACCACGGCAGACCCAACGATAAATCCATCCGTATGTTTTGACAACCGGTGTGCATCTTCTTGTGTCTGAATCCCAAAACCTACAAGAAGCGGGTTCTTGGTAATGATCTGACGCGCATGTTTGAGATAGGTAGTGATCATATCCATCCGCCCGGTAATCCCTGTTCCGGTTAGTCCCGTAATTGATACGCAGTAGACAAATCCATCAGACATGCGATCAATCTCCTCCATGCGCTCAGTTGGAGTGTTCGGTGCAACCAGGAACACCATGTTCAAGCCATTTTTTTGTGCCTGTTCTCGGAGCGGGGATGATTCCTGTGGAGGCAGATCAGGAATAATCAATCCATCTGCACCTGCACTAGCAGCCTGCTTACAAAACTCTTCCATGCCAAAACGGAGAATTGGGTTAATGTAGCCCATCAGCAAGAGTGGTGTATCACTGTGTTTCCTAAAAGCGGTGACGGCTTCGAGTGTGTTTTGCATGGTGACTCCAGCCTGCAATGCACAGGTACTGGAATGCTGGATCGGTAGACCTTCTGCAAGAGGATCACTGTGGGGCATTCCCAATTCGATGAAGTCAGCACCCCCTTGGTCAACTGCATTCAGGAGCAGGTTGGTCACCGAAGGGTCGGGGAATCCACTCGTCAGAAAGATTCCCATGGCTTTCTTGCCCTTCGATTTGAGCGAGTGCAACGTGGACAGCAACCGGGAATTCATAGGCGATCCATGATGGTTTGCATGTCCTTGTCTCCACGCCCGGAACAGTTTACCACAATGATTGAATCGGATGCAATCTCGGGCACAATTTTTTCAAGTGCTGCGATTGCATGTGCAGTTTCGAGGGCTGGAATGATTCCTTCTGTTTTTGATAAGAGGGCAACACCTCTCAGGGCAGCCTCATCTGTCTCGGCAAGGTAAGTCACTCGACCAAGGTCCATCAACCACGAATGCTCTGGTCCGACACCTGGGTAATCTAGACCTGCAGAAATCGAATGCGCGAGCGAGATCTGTCCGTCCTCATCCTGCAAAAGATAACTCATCGCTCCATGGAGCACTCCGACAGTGCCTCGTGAAAGTGTAGCGGCATGTTTTCCGTTAAGCCCTTCTCCTGCCGCTTCGACGCCAAACATCTGCACTTCAGGATGGTCGATGAATGGGTAAAACATCCCAATAGCATTTGAACCTCCTCCAACGCAGGCCACCAACACGTCGGGGGTATTTCTACCAGTCATTTCCATTAGTTGACGTTGAACCTCTTCCCCGATGACATTATGAAATGTTCGTACCATCATTGGATATGGATGTGGTCCAACGACCGATCCGATGATATAGAAGGTGTCTGACGGGTTCGAAACCCAGTCACGGATCGCTTCATTCGTGGCATCCTTGAGGGTTTGACTCCCGCTCGTTGCCGAGCGGACTTCTGCTCCCAACAGTTGCATGCGAGCTACGTTCAGGGCCTGGCGCTTCATATCTTCGGCTCCCATATAGACGACGCATTGGAGTCCAAACCGGGCAGCAACCGTAGCAGTAGCGACACCGTGCTGCCCTGCACCTGTCTCCGCGATGATTCGTGTTTTTCCCATTCTGCGGGCGAGCAAGATCTGCCCAATGGTATTATTAATCTTATGGGCCCCGGTATGACATAGATCTTCACGTTTGAGGAAGATTTGTCCTGCGCCGAGTTCGTCACTCAGCCGTTCGGCGAGGGTTAGGGCAGTGGGGCGCCCGACATAAGTTTTCAAGAGGTGCAGATACTGATCTTGGAATTCTGGATCAGGCCAGGACTGCTCAAAGGCCGCCTGGACGGCCTGCAATTCGGGGATCAGGATCTCAGGAACAAATGCTCCCCCATACGGCCCGAAGCGTCCGTTCTCGTTCGGTGCGTTATAGGTTAGGGTCATTCTCCGATATTAGGTCAAAGAATTTGGTTACCAGATCAAAGTTCTTACGTCCTGGGGCATCCTCAAGCCCACTGGACACATCCATACCCCATGGAGATACAGTTTCCATGGCATCTTGAACATTATCTACGTTTAGACCACCTGCCAAGATAATGGGAAAATCGGACGCTAAACCCTTTGCGACACTCCAATCAAAAGATTTTCCTGTTCCACCGGGCAAATCAGGGTGCCAGGTATCCAGTTGGTCTTCCACGATCATCGGGTTCACGATCACGC
>JAPPBZ010000181.1 GCA_026702635.1 Bacteroidota bacterium | reverse complement strand
GTAAAATTCAGTCTGCGTGTCACTCCCAATCGAATTATTGTTGGGGAAGTGCGCGATGGGTCAGCGAAAGACCTATTGGATGCATGGATTACCGGCCATCCTGGCGGATGTGCAACAATTCACGGCGAAGACGCCGATAGGGCCTTGGAGCGCTTAAGTGATCTTGCCCGTGAGGGGGCACGCGGTATTGATCAGAAGCATCTCGTACTCCGTGCAGTGAATATTGTGGTCGTCATTGCTGGTTTTGGAAAGGCGCGTCGTGTTCGTCAGATCGTAAAGGTCACAGGCTGGACCCCAAGCGGATTCACTATCCAAAACATGAGTTGAGTAAATGAGACGAAAGCTTTGAAGTGAGCGGGCAGGTGATTATTTCTACGGAAATAATCACCTGTTCTTATTCAATCCGATCCCTGTTTCATCCTACGCGGACATCAACCGACAAATGGGTTTGGTTGCGCACGGGATGCGGTTAATGGATCTTTGTAGTAGACGAACTTGTCTGCCGCTACGGGCTGGTATGGACGTACAAATAGCAGTTGGCGGGCAGGGTGGAGTCTTCGCAACTCATCAGGCTTCAACAGCGGGCGACTCCCCTCCTCATAGCCCGCGCGCAGTTTCCCGAATTGGTGCTTATCCCCCTTGTTCAGCCTACGCTGCCAGATTGACATTTCTCCGAGGAGCTGCGCAATCTTTTGGCTTGTGAATGGATCCTGTATCGCAAACGCCTGAATCACATCGCAGTTGGCCAAAAAGCTTTCCCATTCGCTGTGATACTCCCGCCTGAGTTGTGCCAGATCCTGTAGGATCAGCCACATCGTCAGGCCGTAACCACCTCCTAAGGACACGGCCTCCTTGATATTCCGCATATATCCGAGGTTGGCAAATTCGTCCAGGAGGAAGACCACCCGCTGCTCTGGACGAGATTTTTTTGTAGCACCGTGGGTGCAGGCATAGTAACAACAGCTAATCATAAGGCGGAGCCACGGAGCAAATGTACTCAGATATTCCCGGGGGAGAATGATATATCCCGTCATTTTTCCACGCCGCAAATCTTCTAGGTCGCAGCTCGTACTCGTAAGTACATGCTGCATCCGGGGGCTGCTCAAGAAATGGGTATGGCTTTGCGCGGTGGAAAAGACACCACTACGCTCACGATCGGCCTTCTGCTCGATCCGGCAGGCCCCTTCCTTCACTTGGGGCAGGTCACTTTCCTTCATTGACCTCAATGTCTGATCCATCCCCTCACTGTCCTGTGTCAAAAGACTGCGTACTTTGATCAGATTCCGTTCATCTTTGAACTCGTCCCTTTCTGCCACATATAGAATGAAGCTCAGCAGTAACCCTTTTGCTTCCATTCTCCAGTGAGATTCTTCGGTCTGACGACCCCGGCCGATCATCATATCAGCAAGCATCATTGCCGTTTCCACATAATCTTCTCCATCAAGGTCAATAAAATCCATCGGGTTCAGAGATGCCACTTTGGTGTTACACGTTTCGACAAGCCCGAAGGGATCCAATGCCACGATTTTCTGTCCCAGATAATCCCGCCGCCAAGCGGCGGTTACTGCATAGTTTTCTCCCTTTGGATCCGTGACCAGCATGCTGCCTTCGTAATTCAGAAGGTTGGGTATGACAGGTCCGAGTCCTTTTCCGCTGCGTGTTGCTGCCACCGTAAGCAGATGTCCATCCCCATCATATCGCAGATAGTCTCCTCCCATCTTTCCGAGAAGCAGCCCTTTGGTAGGTTTTTTCAATGCATGTGCATTTCCCCACTGCGTAGAGCCTTTGGCTAACGAAAGCTGCTCAGCCGTCCGTGTCATGATTCCCCGGACTACGAGCATTCCCATCAACCCGCCGACCCCAAGAGCTCCGATGACAACTCCCATCAATTCTGGTCTACCCAGAGCATTCACAATTGCCAGGAATACATGATGGGGGCTAAATAATGGCACGATACTCATCAGACAGAGTGCGACAATGAGCGGAAAGAGGGGCGCGCGCATTGAGGGTTTGAGCAGCCATGGCGCTGTCACTGCTGCCGCACTCAAAAGGATTACCCGTGTAGGCTCATAGGGAAGGAGAGGGGCGGCAGCAGGTGGTCCCCAAATGAGCGTCATGACAGTAAGCGCAACTTGGCAACTCACGAGAGGGAAGAGAACCAGGAGCGTGAGCATACTTCGAATCCCCAGAGAGCGAGGAGCAGTCCAGCCGTAGAGTCGTTCCTGTGCGGTCCTATTCAACGTACGGTCCCGAAAATGCCATATCTCTGGACACGTACACCAGAAACTGATACCCTGGACGGAGGATGAGTGTCGGCTGCCGGCGGCTGCCACGATCCAGTTGACCGGATGCGGTGCGAGACAATTCCAATGCCAGCGAGCCGCCCACCAGACTGCCAGCCGTTGTGGCGGTGGCGATAGAGGTGGCGCTCCCGATCAGTGCTAACATCGCTGCACTACCAAACCGTTGGGCTCGATGACGTTTTACCTTATCCTGTAACCCTCCCTCACCACTTTGGTCAAGTGCAGGAAGCCCCGGCAAGTCTCTAGTCTCTCCATTCGGGAAGACCATTCGATTCCATACAATGAGGGCCCGTGGCTCTTCTCCTGCAAGCGTTCCTTCCATTGCACCAATGAGTTGTGTGCCGGCTGGAATCAGCACCTGCTCCAGCCGTTTGGAGTCCCGGACCGGCCGCACAACTCGTGCACGAACCGGGCCAGGTCGGCCCGTATGTATGCCTGTTTCAAGGGCGGCGGTTATCACGCTACCTTCCAGAAGGATCAGATCTTCCTCTTCTTCTGTGACGATGGAAGGCTCTTGGGTACTGTCTGGATTCACTATACTCGAAACATGTAGAACTCCGCGGGACTGGCGCGCCTGATCATAGGTGGATTTTCGCTCGTCTGAGCGCTCCGGGCGTGTTGATGTGGAGGGCTCCCAGGGGCTGGGTATCGGAGTACGCGGTTCGACCGGTGCCAATGTGAGTACATCTACGGCGGGTGCTGGGGCCAACTCGTACTCGGTGTTGGATTCTGCTGGTTGACGGCGGCTACTGAAAAACAATACAAGTAATACTCCTGCCAGACTCAGTGCTAGGGCCAGGATATTTCGTTTAGATAATCTTGTAACAGAAACCGGATCAACAAATTCGGCTCCTTCATTTTCGGATTCGTTCAGGTTACCGATCATTTTGCTCTGTAGAGGTGCAGGGCGCGCTGCGTATACCGTTTCTTCCGGAAGAAGCCCTTGCGTGCAATCCCGCCAGTAATCAGTCGTGCCTGCTCAAAAAGTCCGTCTACAATGAAATACCCATCACGTACGACATAATCAGCGACGCGCTCACTACCGCGTGTTCCAATGCTTAGAAGCGGTTGATCTTCTGAGTATGCATGGGATGGAATCCGTATATAAACGCGTTCGCCATCGTCAAATACTGCCGAGGGAACCCAGGGGAATCCTTTTTCTGCCCGCCAAGTGTAGTGGTGATTCAACTTCTTCAGTGAAAGACCATTAGACGGATGTGACCGCTCGCGTACAGGCACAGATGCGAATTTGGGTTCAGCAGGATAGTAAAATCGGATGTGTCGCGTGTACTGATGTTGGGGATTATACTCATTCCTCTTCGTGGTATATGGTGGGCTGTCAAGGGTGATATGGTACACCCGGCGATCCGTGGAAATAATGAGGTTCGTCGTGATATTGTGGTCAATTGGCTTGACCGAGATGATTGCCGTTTCTGCTCCCGTCCCCGTAGCAGTATGATCAATCAACCACCGCTGGTCATCTCCGGCAATCAAACTGATCAGGGTTTCCCCCGCTTGAAGTTCGACAATACATGCGCGGAGCACTGTACAGGTCAGGACGGGCTGATAGATCCCGTACGGATAAATCAACACATCGGACTGCCGGAGTACGTCCGCTCGCCCTCCGGTACTGAAGCTGGAGATCTGTTGATCGATGGCTGGCTGAACGGGTCCGGATACATTTACGATACGCTCTGGAGCTGGCTGCTGCGCCTGCGCCAAGCTGCTGATAAACAGGAAAACTGCAAGAAATGTACTCTGCTGCACGTTATTCGCCTTTGTAAGATGATGGGGTCATACGCAGCCGTACACCAGATGCCACGGATCAATTGCTACGAGGAAGGCAAGATCACTCGCTGGCGATCCTTTCAATCAGGGCACGTTCGGAGTCAGACAATGTCGACGGGGCCGCCATGATCTTATTTCCCAGTGCACATGCATCATGGGTGTACTGAACTCTGGGCTGTAGCAGTGCAAACAGGAGCACGCCCAGAACAATCCCCCACAACATCGTCCCTGCTTTTCTCCAGGGCTCTTGTTGAACATGCAGAAGCGTCTTCATTTGACGGACACAGGTTTGCAGGTCCATTTGATTTCCTTTGAGTGCTTCAAGAACCGGTGCCAATTCCTTGCGGATATGATCCGTGAAGGTCTTCTGTGCACGGTCTCGAAGGCTGCCGGGTCTAGAGTCCAAGATCTCCCCTTTGTCTTTCGTCATTTGCCAGTACTTTCAATGACTGGAATACTGCTTGACTTAGTCTGGCTTTGAGTCCAAGAACCTTGTTATCCAACTGCATGAATTCCCGGGCGATGGATTGTTTACCAATTGCGGTCAGATCTGCAATTTTCACTTGCTTGAGTTTCTGGACCTGTTGATCCAGTGAGATATCCTCGGTGCTGCGCCAGGATTCACCAAAGCGTGCTTCCAGTTTGCGTAGAGAGGCGTTATTGGCAACGCTGCTGCATTTTGCGTATTCATGACCATCGGTTACCACCAAGCCGCTGCCTCTGGGTAGCAGCCGAAGTCCATGCTGATCAAGCCGTGCATGTAAATTCTTCCAGCTGCTCGCTGCATCGAAGTCCACCTCTGCAGCATCACGCACGAGCACCTGAAACGGCACCTCTCCTCGGGACTGGGTCGCTTTGTGCGCCTCTTTGGAAAGCGATTCACGGCGATCTGGGGGAGCTTGTCCGGGGAGTTGATAATAATGCCCTGGAGTTTCGCGGAAGTTCATTTCTCGCTCCGCTTTTCGCAGTGTTTCCTCTATGTCCCTGTAAAAGAAACCCAACGTGCGAGTCCGCCGAGTGATCGGGTGGACACGATTCGCTATCGCATGCACATGCGCATAGTGTTCATCGCCATGCGCAACCAGCATGGCCTGATGCTCCTCAAGGTTGAGCTTTGCAAGTACCCGGTCGAACACTTCCGCCATTTGACTTCTGGACGGATCATCGTCCGGTGCCCAAGAAATAGATATGTGCAGAACCGGGCGTTTGACTCGAGGGTTTGCTGCTGAGATCAGCTTCATTTCTCTAGCGGCAGCCTGAAGATTTTCGTCAGAGATCACATTTCGCCCTTCAACCCATGTAACCCGGACACGGTCTTCTCGATGGGATTTGGGCGACTCCAGATAGCGGGCAACTGCACGAAAGTTGTTTGATAGCCGACTTGCACAAATCATCGAATCTCCTAATCTGTGTTCCGCCCCGAAGTTGTGCGCTGAATGAGTTGTTTCAGCTTCTCCAGAATCGTTTGGATCTCAGCGTTTTCGCGACCATCTGATTGCAATTTTTGAAGTTGTAGTGCAACCGATACCCATTCACGGGCCAGAGTCTCTTTGGCAGTTTGCTTGGAGTTCGTTATCAAACCCCGCAAAAAAGCCGATAAACTCATACCCAGACTCTGTGCCCGGCGCTCTAGCACCTGCCTCTGTTGTAGTGTTAGACAGGTAAAGACCTTGGTTTCGAGCTTTTTATTGTCCACGACCGGAGGTTGGATAGTTTCCTGAGCGTACGCGCAGGGGTGGCGAATCAGGTCGACAAAATGTTACTCTTTGAACAAAGTAGAAGGGAGGGAAAAGAAGAAGTCGATCGAGCTTCAAGGAGGGCTAGTAGATCTTCAGTTGATACCCCCAGAATGGGGAAAACCTCCCTATTGCCGAACAATCCGCCATAAGAATCCCCCAGAAGTACATTGACCAGGGCTTCCTCTGACTTTATCCATGTGTGGTTAGACTTACGCCACGACAACAGAGTTTAGTGATTTATGTATAATCCATTATGAAATATTATAATTCATTGATAATACAAAATGAAGTCGCTTTCAACCTCAACACTTCCTATCGTTGCTCGAAAAGCCTTGAGGAAACTAGGTGCCGACATTACGGTCGCACGTAAGAAACGACGTATTTCAACTGTTTCCATGGCTGAACGCGCTTTCTTGAGTCGCAGCACACTCGCTCGGATAGAAAAGGGGGATCCAACGGTTTCAATGGGTGCGTACCTTTCCGTGTTGGCGATCTTAGGGCTGGCCAGGAACCTAGGACAGGTCGCTGATCGCACTAACGACACACTCGGCTTAGATCTGGACGAAGATCGACTCCCAAAGCGCATCAGATCTGGGAGTCACATAAAGATGAGGCCATGAATGACGTCACCGAAGTCCATGTGAAATTTGATGGGAAGACACAGCTTCTAGGTCACCTCCGCTATCTTGTAAAAATCCTCGCCTGAGCTTGTCTGAATTAGAGCGTGCTCACTTCGGTCAATGCGTAGTCCATGATGTAGATGCCAAGTGGATTATTGTCCAGCGCTTCTTCATCTTCCGGCGATTCAACCCGCACCTGAAAATGTCCTTCGTATGCCGATACGCGCTCCTCATGCCCAACCCTGAGAAGCTCTCGCCAGGATACCCGGTACAGGATCCCTTCACCGGGTACCTTTAGAACGCTACTGATTTCGGTCACATAGCGAGTGTCTCCACGTTCAAGCATACGTTCCAGATTTTCCCGATCACGATCCAGGTCCGTCACTAATGTCTTTGCGGCGCGACCATGCACATGTGTACGTGCATCCTGTAAGCGTACATTTAATAGGCGTGCATCGGTGGGAACCGTACGCAAGTTGTGTACAAATCTGCGCAGTGTGGCTGTGACCGCTCGCTCCGGTACATCACGCACCGATAGTTTACCCGCTGCTCGCATCTCACCGAGCGCATCCAATTCCACCACGTATGGGACCACCTTCTGCTGTGAAGCCAAATGGATATATCCCCCAGTGAGCACGAGATTCAGCAGCAGTGCGAGAAACGCGACGGATTGCCAGGAGCGTCTGCCTCGGGCGAGATCGCCAAAGAGTCGTTCGAACGCATACCTCCCCTCCAGATACGGATGGCCATCCTTTGCCATGATTACAGGTTCTCCAATGCGCGTTTGAAATTGATCGTCAGGCCATTACTCAACTGCGTTGCAATTCGTCCAGGCATATGAAGCCCTAGGCCCGCCAACAAGATGGCTACTGCTGTCATGGACCACAGAAACCCTAGCCGGGAAGACACCGCGCCAGCAGCGCCACCAGGATTTTGAGAAAATAGCTGCTCGAAAGCCGTCAGCCACAGATTGTCGTATGATTCCAAGAGTGCCACCATATCGTCCCCGATTGAGGTGGCAACCCCCGCGATCAGAATAATGAAAAACAGCTTGACTCCGACATAGACCACATACTTCAAATATCCTTCGCCAAGAGGAGCTGTCCCACGAAATGCCATAAAACCGACGAAGAAGAGTCCACCCGTGACAACCACATAGCTCTCAATCATCGTCACAAGCAGATGTGCTGCAAGTGCAACGAAGCACAGCAGCATGATGAGTGCCGGAATCACGGCCAGGGAGGTCACAAGATCAGAGGTCAACCCTACGGATTGCATAACACTGAGCAGCATGCTCAGCCCAACATTTAGGAGATGAGTAGGGGATAGGTGCGAGACGTCACTGCCACCGATATAGACTGCAGTTTCTCCGAATCCCTGTGCGATTATGGGTAACCATCTGTGATAGGTGGATAAGAGCCCGAGTACGAAGGCCAATAGGCCAATCTTGAGCGCAAACTGGCTGATGAGGTCTCCCCCTTGTTTTCCGCGCCCGGCCCAAACCATATAGCCAGTTACCACAATCTCCAGGAGTGCCAAACTGAGAAAGAGTGTCTGTGCTGCATCCAGCGCACGGGTCAGCCAAGCCTCTGTGGTTAGTCGAAAAACTTCCTGTGCACAATCGAAAAACATCGTGGGTGCACAGTTCTGTATGGCCTGTTGTGCTTGCATGCAGTTGGATCCCTGGGGTAGGGGGGCCCGTACTGAGGTGTTTCGGTGCCTGTTATGGGGTTTCGGGCATTTTCAAGAAGCGCTTCACATCATAACGGGTAGGATCTCCCAACCATTCAGCACTTCCCACGAACGCGTCATAGCGCATGCGCTCCTGTGCTTTTTGACTGACCGCTTCAGCAGCGCGGACCGCCTCCAGATTCACCAGTGTCATAAATGCCTGTCGGGTGAGCAATAGTTCGCGGGCATGCACTACCTGAAGGTTCGCCTGTACATCACGCATCTCTTGGGGCTCCTTGGCATGAATGATTTCCTGTTTCAGGCGCTCCAGTTCTTCGTGTGCTTGATCGACAGAGTGATTATGAACCTGTAGAGATGCTAGAGTCCCTTGGAGTGTCGACATCGTTTGCTCATGCGCAGCCTTTTGAGCTGCCAGCGGATCCGGCGGATTCTGATACATCAGAAAGGTCCTCCGAAATTTTTCCGGGTTCTCCCAGGTCATGCCATGAGCCGTCTCATGTGCTTGTCGAATCTTCCGAACATACGTCCCGAGTGCCTCTGTCGGAATGAGGCCGCGTTTCGACAGAGCGCGCTCATACCTGTGCAAGTGTACTTTGGTGTTCTGTCTGATTTCCGTGGACAGTGCGACCTCTTTTAAGAGCAAGTCTACCTGTTGGCGAAGTTCGGCAACGGTTGCAATGGTTTCTGCCAGGACGGCTACATCAACGACAGGGAGTTGCGCCCGGCTTCCAGTCGCACTCCCAATCAGCAGGATCAATAACAGTAAGCGTTTCATGAGTACTTGATATGATTAAGGAAATCGTGTCCGTGATCGTGAAGGGCTTCCTGAATGTGGGCACGGGAGTCTTCCGCGCTCATGCCGGGTAGCGGCATCAGCAATGTGCGTGCGATCGATCCAAGATTCAGTTCAAAGAGTCGGCTTCCTGCCGGACTCTTGTAGAAATACTCTCGCTTTGGTTTTGCAGAGGAAACTACATGGATTGCGCGCGGGCTCAGATCCAATGCACGGTACATAGCTGCCCCCTCTTCGGTTCGTGCTTCTGGGTTGGGGAGAATAATTTTCGTTGGGCATGACTCCGTAATCAAGGCTGCATTCGGGAGGGCGGCAATCTGAGACGGCGAATGGGCGACCAGAAGGACGGCTGCATTGTGTTTTCTGAGTGTCAGAAGCCAGACTTTGATCCGCTCTGCAAAACGGGACCGCAGGAGAGCAGCCCAAGCCTCCTCAATCACAATCAGTGTTGGGGACCCGTCCAGTGTGCGCTCAATAGATCGAAACAGTGCCAAGAGCAGGGGAACCACAACTGCATCCCCCTGATCCAGTACTTGACCGAGTTCATAGACGTGCATACGCACAGAAGCCTCTGCTCCGTTATCCCCATCAAAGAGCCGACCATAAGGCCCGTCTGCAGTATACTGCACCATGGTGCTTTGCAGCGGCTGCGGCAATAGAAGGTGAAGCGCGGACAGGGTTCGATGTTCTGGCGGCGATTGACAAAGGAGATTAAGTGTATCTGCAAGTGCCAAGCGCCCATCTGCACTTGGCAACTCGCTTGCAAGGTCATAGATCGTCTCC
The DNA here is from genome assembly GCA_026702635.1 of Bacteroidota bacterium. Taxonomy (GTDB): domain Bacteria; phylum Bacteroidota; class Rhodothermia; order Rhodothermales; family Bin80; genus Bin80. Next base: position 25,460 of record JAPPBZ010000181.1, on the reverse strand, counting down.
AGCCAGGTTAATGCCCATAACCTCTCGGTTTCCTCGTGAATATGGCGAAGGGGCTGCAGTGGATTCGTAGTTCCAAATGAAAAGTGAACCCCATCTGCAGCCATGCAGGGGATCTGATGAGATTGTCCTATATCAAAGATGTGGACGCGGCTCTTTGGATAACGTAAAAAATTGAGCGCTAGCCATCCAACAAGCACACTCTTGCCCGCACCGGTTGCTCCAATGACGAGCGTGTGCCCTACATCTCCCTGATACAGATTCACCATAAATGGCATGCCACCCGGGGTTCGCGTACAGGCCAGTGCGGGGCTACCATCCGGGAACATGGGATTGGGGCAGGTTGAACTTCCTTTCCACGGTGCGGAAACCGGGAATAGATGTGCAATGTTGCGACTGGATAAAAGGGGGCGACGGAGATTGGCATAGCCATGGCCGGGAAGCGTTCCGATGAAGGCATCGGTTGCGTTGATTGTTTCCAAAGCACACGTATACCCCTGATCCCGTAAAGCCTGTAAAAGTGCTTGGCTGCGTGCCAGGCCACGTTGCATCTGCTGGTCACGCAGGATAAAAGTGTTCGTGAAGTATCCAAATCGGACACGGCCGCTGGCAGATTCTGCGTATGCGGAGGCAGTTTCGTGTTGCATGGCCACGGCATCTTGATCTTCAAATCCATCCTCCTCGGGCGCGATCAATTTTCGTAATCCCCGTCGTTGATGGAACCAGCTGGTTTGTAGTCGCTTGATGCGGCGCCCGGCTGTGTGCCGATCCATTCCGATAAATCGCATGTGCCAGCGACCCTCGCCCTCAATACGATGAAAGAATGCCCCGTCTCCTACCTGCGTCTGCACTCCGAGGGAGGTAATCGTGACTACAAAAAGGTGCTGCCCTCCGATTACCGGGTAAAATCCCGTCTGAAAATCATCGGAGGCAAGAGTGTGACTGAGATAACTGCTCGGAAGAGAGGCCACTTGCTCATTATGACCGGCGAGTGTACAATGACATTCGGTCAGGAGGTCACTACTGCTTAGCGGAGTCACTTGAAACCGCCCGGCCAGCAGTGCGCGAACTTCACTTAAGGCGCGGTTGAATCCGGACAGGGTCTGTGCATAGTCAAATTCCTTTTGAGCTCCTTGAATCATAGGAACTTCCCATCGTGACCAGAGCTCGCGGGGTGGGGTGTAGGTAAAAAGGATAGTGCGCCTGAGGGTATAGTGGCTTCCGATCTCCTGGTATTGCCTTTGCCGCTCGTGCTCCATGGCTTGCAGGGAGGCGGTTGGGAAGTTAGGATTTCCCCGGATCGGGTACTCGGTGCTATGTCTACGATGCACATTGACTTCAATCCCATATCCTTCTCCCAGAAGCATCAGCATATCATGAACGGTATCGGTTACGCTGTTTGCTTCTGCTGCACTGGTCGTTTCCAGGTCGGGAGGATCAAGTTCAAATCCGCTCACAAACGATCCGTCTTTCATGAGAATGACACCTTCGTCAATCAGGAATGCCCATCCCAGAAGGTCTCCAAGTCCCTCAGCAGGCCTTTTCAGGTGCTGTAGTCGATTGATCGCCCAAACTGCCCCGGCACCCGTGGCTGTGCCGATTCCAAATGTCAATGGATCCATCAACGCGTTCGTGCTGAGCGATCACGCCAGTGACGCGTGACCTCTTTTTCCTGTCTCAGGTAGCGTGGGGTGTACCTCAAAGCCCGCGGCACCACAACCATGAAGAATGGGTCTTTTTCAAATACCCTCCGAAGCAGTGGCAGCAGGACCAAATATGCCAAACCACATCCTGCCAGAACTTTCGGGTCCAGGCGTGAGGCAACCCCCATCGTGATCATGATCAGTGCCAACAACAGGAACGCATCCTGTGGCAGGCCGCCCATGGTAGGGTGGCGCTGAAGGGATGCATGTACGGGAGCCATCTCTAATGCTTCGCGGGTGTTCTCCATTAGATGACAGCGCCTTGGAAGGAAAAGAACTCACTGATCTGGACGGCTCCAAAGATGATTACGGCTCCCATCACAGTTCGACCGAGGATTTCGCCGGCACGGCTGGAGCGGGTTACCCACCAGGCGAGACCGCCCAGAACAATGATCAAGAGGAACGCAGCCGTGGCCAGGTCACCAGTGAGCAGCCCAACGATCTTGGATACGGTGGAGGTGGCAACCCTGACACCTCCGACACCGCTGGCATCGGCAAGGACAGGGAGCAGAATCACTACAGATCCGATCACAGCTGTAGAGGACAGGAGTCGTATTCTACGAAGTAGCATTCGCGTGTAGGTGGATGGTTTCCTGTGGTACACGCGACTGCGGTGTTTAGAAGTAGACTCTCTGTTACAGTTTGAGAAAAATGTAAGGTGGGCTAAAATCTCCTGCCCGGTCTGATTTTTCTCTGGGAAGTTAGACGTACCGGTGCACAGATCCGTACACACGGTAACATGGCCAATGTGTGAGTCCCTCTCTGCCTTGATTCATATCTGGGGAAGCCCCTGGAGCGGGAATGCCGGATAAGCCACTTGGTCCGTTGAATCGTCGTGCGGTCCCTGAGCCCATATATAGTAGTATAACGCGCGTTTCACGGAGCACGCAGTGGGTCCGGGAGAAGGTGCTCATGAAGGGCTGTGGTTGACCTTACCGACGGTCCCATCTGTTTGCAGGATTGAGTCTGGCTTTTTGAGGGATTGACTGGTTTGTGGCACTTCGCTTGATTGAGTTACCTTTTTGGGCAAGGACGAGGCTCGCTGGGGCGATTTGATTGAATGCGCATCTTATCGAAAGGCGAACTCAAGTGTGATGTTACAACGAATTCAGTATTTCTGGATCAAACAGATTCAATGGTTGTTGGAGGGGCCGGTGCGCATGGACCCGCCGTGGGTCGTAGACCGGGTGGAGTATCCTTACGTACCTGTACACGTTGAATGTCCTGTTGTGATCTGATAGGTTGCAACAGTTATTGTATTTGTTCTTATATTTTCTGAGGAGAATTACTGGGAGGGGTTACGCGTACTTCATGCTTCGCGTGTATTTTCGGGGACACCTGCGCTCACTTTTGATTGCAGCGTGGCCTGTATTGTAATATCTATTAACAAATGGAGTGAGGCTCCAAACACATGAAATACATTACTAATCTTTTCGGGGTTGGCTGTGTGGTACTGTTTGCCATGCTGTTCATTGCCCCTGGTGCGTTTGCACAAACCACCTATTATGTAGATCCAGATAATGGTAGCGGTACCGCTTGTGCTAGTACCGAAACTAATGGTGGTCACCCGACCCCATGCTTGTTGGATCAGGCCGTGAGTTCTGCCACTACTGCGGGGGATGTCATCCTGATCCGGGTTCGGAGGTCAGGTGGGGCCGTCACGGTTGCGTCACCTGCTGCCGAGTTGGGGAACGCAAATCGTTTTGGTGCCTATGTGCGGGGTAGCGGGGATCGTGTGAAGGGAGCACTGGAATTCACGGGGAATTTTCAGATTGGCACCAGCGGTCAGTTTGAGCTTGACTCATTGTCCACCGTTCAGTTCGCAGATGTTACGAATCTCAGGACAGATGGCACGAGTCCTTTACTCGTTGATCCAGCTCCAAACGAGAAAAATCCAGCATCTCGGCTGATGATTTCAGGGACTCTGACCACCACGAGTGCTACGATTGGATCGCTTGTGGTCGCGGACGATCTTACGATAGAAGGATCAGCTGCTGATGCAATGCTTCGCGTTGATTCATTGGTGGTTAACAGTGGAGCAACCTTGACTGTGGGCGGCGCAACAGCCGCGACTGAGATTGATCTGCGCGTTCCTTTGAAGAAAGCGGGTGAGAATGATCCGAAGGGTATTCTAACTGTGAATGGTACGATTGACGGGCCGGGTACGGTCTGGATTGCGCATGCAGCTACATCTGATGGAGCGGGCCGGGGCGCTAACGGAGATGCTACCGCAACTCCTCCGGTCCCTGATGATGACTACTTCCATATGAGTAGTGACTACATGCCCGACAGCAAGAATGTGGCCAATCAGGAAGATTGTGTCTGGATTACGGGTGGTGGGGAAATCGAGAATGAGATCCGTGCAATTGCGGCGGGGAATATCTGTGTTACTCTTGGAAATATCGGTGACATAACGGTTGCGGGGAGTATCACTGAGCCCACTGGTGGCTTCACTGAGACCCTGAATATCACGACGGACGTCATTTTCAGGAATAATGTCGAGGTTGATGGTGATGTGGTCCAGTGGAACGACGCCCGGGTTGTATTTGAGAAGAACGCTACAGTCACGGGGAGTGTAATCCTGGAAGATGGAACACTACCGACCAATATGTTTCCGGCTGCGTTCGGTGCAGCGCGGACGCGGACTGGAACTGCGGAAGACGGACCGGATGGCGAAACAGTTGCCACCAGTGTTCGAATGGGGGTCAAGCTAGCATCGGCGGCTGAAGATGTCCCGTTTACTTGTACCTATCGTGCCACAATGGACGAGGTTCGAGTCTTAGATACGCCGGTAGTGAGCCTCTCGGTGGCTTCTGCTACAGTGGATGAGGACGTTGGTACGGTGACGGTGACAGCAACCCTTAACAAAGAACATCCAGCTGGGACTACGGTAACGGTTCCGCTGACAGCGAGTGGAACGGCCACTGCCGGTACGGACTATGCTGCTCTTCCCGATCCGTTCCAAATTGAAATTTCGAGCGGGACGACCGGAACAGTTGATATCAGCGTAACTGATGATAGTGACGATGAGGGTGCTGAGACGATCATCGTGACGCTGGGTATGCTGGATGAAGACGTGGTGCGTGCGGGGGCGACAAACTCCGTAACGATCACGATCAATGCCAGCGATGGTTCTGAGAATGTGTTTGTGGACGATGGGACTTCGGATATGCGGTTCTTCAAGGCCCAGGGTACGGCGGCTGCAGGAGCGGGATTTTATATTCCTGGTGTACAGTTTAAAGGTATGGCGACGATCGAGGAGGATTTGTATGTACAATCCAGTGAGATTACCAATAGACCTTCGGCAGCGAACCGAGACGATACGCGCTGTGCTCCTCGTGTGATTTTCGCGGCAGCGCCCGCAGGCAAGGCGAGTTCCGCCATGATGTCCTATGTCCAACGAGATGTGGTCATTGAAGAAGAGCACATGGACAGAATCCTTCTGGATGCAGAAATGGGGGCCAATGATGTCATTTCGGCCCACAACCTTAGTGTGGACGGAGACCTTTTTGCAACGGGTGACCCGTTTGAAATGGAATCGGCAGCAGTGGCCATGGATAACGGGATGTGCTCGAACATCTTCTCGTTAAACGCTGGGACCCGCCTTGTATTGTCCGATGACGATGGGCACGTGGCTGATGGCGCTGCATTGATGCTTGATGCGTTGGTTACGAATGAGGACCTAGAAGTCAACGGAGCACTGACGGTCGCGACGCTGCATGTTGCAGACGGGGTCGAGGTTGAGTCCGATGCGACGAATAGTGTCTCGGTCACTGCAGGGCTGATCCTTCAGGGCGAACTGGATGGCGCACTGGGTGCTGGTTCAACGCTGACCAAACTCGTCTACGGTACCCGGAGAACCGACCTTGTTAATGTTAGTAGTCTGACGTCACTGACCGTTCATATCGATGACGGGGAGTTTCGCCTTGATCAGGTGACCAGTGTAGCGAATTTCGGGCTTTGCAAGGGGAATGTGGTTCTGTTTGAAGCGGGGACCGCTGAGCAAAATACGCTGACGGTCAATGATTTCCTTACGGTGAAGGATGGCACTCTGAGCCTGGATACAAACGAGCCAGGAAGTATTGGCACAGATGAGACGAAGCCCAATGCCGCGGCTACGGATGGATATATTCTGAAGTACGTGACGGAGGGAGAACGCATGGCAAGCAGTGAATGGTCTGCTCATGCTCGTAAAGTGGCGATAGACCACAAAGATGCGGTCATTATCGTCACCGAGGCGAAATCTCTCGTTGAGGGAGTCCACATCTTCAATGGACATCTGCATCTGAAAGGAGACGGCTCGCATCTGACGGTTGGTATGCCAGTCGTGTCTGGTGTCAGCCCATTCGTCATGGTTGACAACGCGGAACTGCATTCCAATGGCAACAATGTGATGGTGCACGGCACCGTGACGGTCGCAACCGGGATGCGTAACAACCAGCCGGAAGTGGGCAAGATCGTGACCGGCGGTGGGGAACTGCATGTGCTGGGAACGACCACCAATAAGCTCTACAATAATGAAAGCGCCATGGCTACGGTGGGTGTAAAAGGAACGATTGATGTGGGGATGGGCGCGCTTCAGTTAGGTCCAGCTTACGAGGAACCTACGAATGGTTTGGAAGGTGATGCGCGACCCGATGTGATCCTGACGCTGAATAAGTCAGACAAAGGCATGGGAGCGGTGACGGGCAAGGTTTTCGTGCCGAAAGGAAGTAAGGAAACCCGGATTAACGGGGAGGCATTCGACACGGTTGTGCTGGACGGGACCGGGAACGCGAAGAAGGATGCGAACGGTGCTGGCAACTGGGGTGGCGGGCTTTACTTCCATGATAGGAAGGTGACGATTGACAGCCTAGCCGCGATGAATGATGCGGCGGTCGAATTTTATGACCAGACGGATCCCAAAACGGATGCGTATGCCATCGAGATCAAGAAAGATGTTGCGCTGACCTCAGCCCGGATCTATGTGAACGGTGCGAATACACTCAAATTTGGCGGCAATCTCACGTTCGGCGAGACCGGAGGAATGCGGGTCTGGGATGATGCGAAGGTGACGGTCATGGGCGACTTCACGCAGAATGCAGGGTCGCAGCATGCTGGACATCAGGACGGTGTGGGGCTAGCTGGCTCAAATACGCTCACTGTCATGGGCGACTTTATGGTAGCCGATGGTGCACACCGGTTTGAGTCGAACGCCAACACGGATCTGGTTTTGAAAGGAGACTTTCATTTCGCGGCAGTCAAGACAGGTTCTGATAAAGCGCTTGCGGCAGATCTTGAATTCTCAGGAACGGAGTCCCAGATGGCTAGTGCGGGGGTGGATCTAGGACATGTTGTGGTGAACAACTCGAAGGGAATCGTGCTTGCCGACAGTGTGATGCAAGGAGGCTCGAGTACGTTGACCCTGACGCGTGGAATCATCAGCGGTATGTATCCGTGGACGGTGAAGAACGCGGGTATCGAAGAAGACGTCCGGGGACGGAATAATGCCCTGATGACCTGTGCAACGGATGCGAGTTGTGCCAGCGTCATCAAAGGAGGCTCTCGCCGCGCCCATGCGTCTGCTGGAGTTGCCCGTCATGTGATGTACGGGAATTCTGGTGGAGGTGAACTGAGCGGTGGTTACCTGTTCCCTGTTGGTGGTATGAATGGGGATCGGGCCCATTATCGTCCGCTGGTCCTTCAACTCGAGGATGATCTGTCGGAAGCGATGCCGGCCACAGTTACTTCAATGATGGCATCTGACGATATGATGCCGTCTTGGCCCGCGGATAATATCCTGGTTCCCATCCAGGGTGGCCTACTGACGCTGGACGCACATGCGAACATCTTCTGGAAAGTGGAGCTCAAAGAGGCAGTGGACCAGAATCCCCATATTCGTATTGCTGCCGGCGGACTTGTGAACGTATTTGATGACAGCAGGCTGCGCATGGTGCAGTGGGATTGTGATTGGAGCAATCCGCGTTTGGCTGGCACCCAAATCGTCGGGACGGACGAAGATTCGTTTGCGGAGAATGGATATGTGAATGGGGTTCTGAACCTGACGCAGGAAAGTGTTGATGTTGGAACGTGTGCGATCCTGGGGGTTGCCGCAAATGGGCTTGAGAATCCGATTCACCGGGATGAAATCACCGGCGGGTTGGCCGAGGTTCAGTTCATTCACAACGCAGTAATCCCGGTTCCGGTGGATGTGTCCCTGGATGGTGCGCCGCTTACTTCTGGATTGACCTTCCAGAATGCGACCGGATACACGATGGTTAGTGCAGGATCGCATGAGGTCCGGTTCCAGCCGTTGGGTGTTCCTGCCGAGCAGGGAATTACTGTTGAACTGCCAACATTGCAGGCCGACAAGAGTTATGCGGTCATCGCTCATGGCACGCTTGTTAGTAATGCTGTGAAGACGATTGAAACGAGAAAGACGTCCACAGCCAGCAATATGGTGGAGGCGATTCTGGTCCATGGCTCTGGGGATGCGTCGGCGGTGAATGTCAACTTGCTGGATCCCTACGACAGCAATCAGTTGGAGCGGATCGTGGCCAGGCAGCTTGCGTTCGACCAGACCACGAAGTATCTCCAGTTTGATCCGGACTTTGTCAATCTCCAGGTGACTGGAGCGGATAACATGGAGATTGCGGTATTCCAGCTGGATCTGTCAGGACGCCAGGGCGAGGCTGTGATCTTGAACCTGTCGAATTTGGCAGCTGCGTTGGAGGTCTACGGCGTGGATGTGAATGGCGATCGGGTTTCGAGCTTTGTCGTGACCGACGTCATCGACACGGAAGAGCTTCCGACGGAGTTCACTCTGCACGGAAACTATCCGAACCCGTTCAATCCGTCGACACGGATCCAGTTTGACCTTCCGGAGACGGCACAGGTAAGTCTGCAGATTGTGGACATGCTGGGTCGGGAAGTGATGACGTTGCCAGCGAAGGAATTTGAAGCAGGAGCAAACCGGAGCATCGAGCTCAACGCGGTGAATCTTGCCTCAGGGACCTATCTGTACCGGATGATTGCAACTGGTGCAGAGAGCAGGTATGTGAAGACAGGTCGCATGACGCTGGTGAAGTAAAGCAGATCGAGTAGCTTAGCTACTCAAGCTTCAAACGAAGCGCCCCGGTACCTCTCGGTATCGGGGCGCTTTTGGTTTAGGGGGAGGAAGTTGATTGAAGGATTCCTATTGGAGCCTATATCTATCAATCAGAGGAATTCGTTGCTTGGTTGCTATTGGCTGGGATCATGAAAAGGGGCACCAGAATTAAGCTTGATTCAAAGTGAAATCAACCTGCCGGACAAAGAGAAATTGCTGACATCTCTGCCAGTGTTGAGAGAGGCCTCGACACCGGTGCCCACTCAATAGCTCGTTGATGGCCTTTTTCTAAGTACCAGAGTCCATCTTTTGCCGAGTAGAGTATTCGCTACGCCATAGAAGTTTCTAACCCCGGCCGAGTCTCTCTGTATGCCCCGGCAATCTGGTTGATTGCACCAATCACGTAAACAGTCCCCCCTAATCGTAATCAAGACCAGAGCCATATTCGAAAGCACAGGACCGGCCCCACAAGCGATCGCTACGGATACTACGGCTAGCCCGCGGCAGACAGGGCTCCTTTTTTCGCCATATTTTTCCCCACATCAAGAGCAGCATCCTTTGCCGTACGTTCACCGGCGCAAACATAAATCAGATTCTCTCCTAAACTTACGATCCCTTCAAGGGCCATGCCGGTGCACGCGGCTACCGCCGCAGTCTGAAGGGCTTCTACAGCTACAATCCCCGCCGCGTCGACGAGGAGATCGATCCTGAGCTAGGTTATTTCAAGGTCAAATCAAGGGGATCGAAACCCAAACCCGCAAAGCACAGAATGAATCGCATTATGCCCAAACCAGTCACCTGATTGGGGGTCTATAGCCACTCGCTTGGGCACGCGGGAGAATGCCCATTTTCCGGGCTTTCTTTGTATGTACAAGGCAGAGCTGGAGGCCCCCGTTGCAGGGAGATCATTCGGTACTGCCTGGATGTTCGCGTGCAATTGTATATTTGTCCCCGATATAAATAAGGCACCTATAAAATATTAGGTATCTCTGCTGCTATTCTATTCAAACCAAATCTAAACTCATAACTCAACGGGCAGAGGCCCGAACACATGAAATACACCGCTAACTTTGTGGGGGCTGGTTGCGTGGCATTGCTTGCCATGCTGTTCTTTGCCTCTGGAGCGTTCGCACAAACCACCTACTACGTGGATCCAGATAATGGTAGCGGCTCTGCTTGTGCTAGTACCGAAACCAATGGTGGTCACCCGACTCCATGTTTATTGGATCAGGCAGTGAGCTCTGCCACTACTGCAGGGGATGTCATCCTGATCCGGGTTCGGAGGCCAGGTGGGGTCGTCACGGTTGCGTCACCTTCCGCCGATCTGACGACCCTACAACGTTTTGGTGCCTATGTGCGAGGTAGCGGAGATCGTGTGGCGGGCACACTGGAATTCACAGGCGAGTTTGGAATTGGGACGGGTGGTCAATTTGAGCTTGACTCGTTGGCTACCGTTCAATTCGAGGATGTTGACAGTGAAAATGTAAGTGCGAACCCTTTACTCGTTGATCCAGCTCCAAACGAGAAAAATCCGGCATCTCGGCTGAAGATTTCCGGGACTCTGACCGCCCCGACTGGAACGACAACGATTGGCGCACTCGTGGTCGCGGAAGATCTTACCATAGAAGGACCGGCCGATGGTGCAACACTTCGCGTAGATTCGTTGACGGTCAACAGTGGAGCAACCTTGACTGTGGGCACAGCCGGGAATCTGATTGATCTGCGCGTTCCATTGAGCAAGTCGCCGAAGGATGACCCGAGGGGGATACTAACTGTGAATGGCACGATTGACGGTTCGGGTGTGGTCTGGATTGCGTATCAGAATGCGGAACGGGAAGCGGGCTTCTTTCACATGAGTAGTGATTATATGCCCAACGACAAGAATGAGGCTGATCACGACGATTGCGTTAGAATTACAGGTGGCGGGGAGATCGACAATGAGGTTCGTGCAATTGCGTCGGGGAATATCTGTTTTGAGCTTGGAAGGATTAGCGACTTAACGGTCGCAGGAAGTATCAATAGTCCTACCGAGGGAGGAGATATCACGACGGACTTCATTTTCAGGAATAGTGTCGAGGTTGATGGTGATGTGGTCCAGTGGAATGATTCCCGGGTTGTATTTGAGGGCAATGCTACAGTCAGCGGGAGTGTGATCCTGGAGGATGGAGAACTACCGACCAATACGTTCCCGGCCACGTTCGGTACGGCGCGGACCGCGGATGACGGGACCGGCACCCAGGTTGCCACTACTGTTCGGAGAGGAATCAAGCTAGCAACGGCCGACGAAGACGTTCCGTTTACTTGTGACTATCGTTCCACATTGGACAATGTTTTTGTTATAGTCGTAGATGAGCCCGTAGTGAGTCTGGAGGCATCTCCTAGAACAGTGATAGAGGGTGATCTGGCGAGGCTGACAGCAACCCTTAGCAAGGTACATCCAGGTGGTCTTGATGTGACAGTCCCGCTGATCTTTAGTGGAACAGCCACTATTGCCGCTGATGGTAGTGATAACGACTACGAAGTCGGTGCGACCGAACTTACAATTGCGAGCGGGGATACCGAAGCAAGGACTAACGTCCAAATAAATTATGATACTGACGAGGAGGCCGCTGAGACGATCATTGTGTCGCTAGGTGAATTGGTGAATGCACGTCCGGGAACGCCAAGCTCTGCAACGTTCACGATAAGTGCCAACAATACTGAGAATGTGTTTGTGGACCATGGGACTTCGGATATGCGGTTCTTCAAAACCCTGAATAATGTGACCGCGGGACGAGGATTTTATATTCCCGGTGTGCAGTTTCAAGATGAAGTGACAATAGAGGAGGATTTGCATGTACAGTCCAATGTGATCGCTAATGTGAACTCTGCAATGAACCGAGCCGATACGCGCTGTGCTCCTCGTGTGATTTTCGCGGCAAGACCCGCAGGAAATACGAATTCCGCCATGATGTCTCATATTCAACGAGACCTGGTCATTGAAGCAGAGCTCACAGAGGGGATGGGCGAAACGACATACAGAATTGTTTTGGGTGCAGACATGGGGGCCAATGATGTCATTTCGGCCCACAATTTGAGATTGGACGGAGACATTTTTGCGTCGGGTAACCCGATCGAAATGGAATCGGCAGCAGTGGCCCTGGATGAGGGGATGTGTTCAAACATCTTTTCGCTGAACGCCGGGACCCGCCTGATACTGTCCGATGACGATGGGCATGTGGTCGATGGTGCTGCATTGACACTTGACGCATTGGTGACGCAGGAGGACCTGGAAGTCAATGGAGCATTGACGGTCGCGACGCTGCATGTTGCAGACGGGGCCGAACTTGAGTCCGATGCGACTAATAGTGTCACGGTCACTGCAGGGCTGATTCTTCAGGGCGAGCTGGATGGCGCACTCGGTGACGGTTCAATGCTGACGAAACTCGTCTATGGGACCCGGAGGACTGACCTTGTTAACGTCAGTCATGCTCTGGCGTCACTGTCCATCCATATCGATGACGGCGAGTTTCGCCTTGATCAGGTGACCGAGGTAGATAATTTCGGACTTTGCAAGGGGGATGTGGTTCTGTTTGAAGTCGGAGGAGATGATGACCATACGTTGACGGTCACTGATTTCCTTACGGCGAAGGATGGCACTCTGAGCCTGGATACAAACGAGCCAGGAAGTATTGGCGCAGACGTGACGACGCCCAATGCTGCGGCTAAGGATGGATATATCCTGAAGTACGTGACGGAGGGAGAACGCACGGCAGGCATGGAGTGGTCTTCTCATGCGCGTAAAGTAGCGGTGGACCATAAAGATGCGGTCATTATCGTCAACGAGGCGAAATCCCTCGTTGAGGGGGTCCACATCTTCAAGGGACATCTGCACCTGAAAGGAGACGGCTCGCATCTGACGATTGGTATGCCAAGTGTGTCTGGTGTTTCCCCGTTCCTCAAGGTAGACAATGGGGAACTGCACGCCAATGGCAACAACGTAATGGTGAACGGCTTTGTGGAGGTTGCGGTAGCCGACAAGGAAGCAGGAAAGGTCGGGACTGGCGGTGGAGGTCTCCATGTACTTGGAACGGCCACCAGCATGGATCTGAACAATGCCACTGCGCTTGCTACCGTTGGTGGAGATGGTGATAATGGTGGAAGGGGGACGATTGATGTGGGAGCCGGTGCTCTCCAGTTAGGTCCCGAAACGACGAATCCGAAGGACGGTCTGCATGGCGATTGGCAATATCCGATTGGTACTGATGCACGGCCTCATGTGAAACTGGACGTCAAAGCAAAAGGCTCGGTCGTGGGGATGGTTCATGTACCGATGGGAAGTAAACAAACCGAGATAATCGGTTCGAGTTTTGACACGATCGTCTATAATGGGGCGGCAACTCCGAATAAAAACGCCGTCAATGCTGGCAATGCTGCCAACTGGAACGGAACCTTGTATGTTGTTGGCTCAGGAGATAACGTAACGGTGGACTCGCTGAACGCATCTAACGGGGCGGTCGAATTCCGCGGGACGAAAGCCAAGGTCAACAAAGATGTGGCTGTCAGTTCTTCCGCGATCTATCAGGAGCTTAAGACTCTCACATTCAAGGGAGATCTCGCGATCAGCGGCGATGGAGGATTTTCCTCCCGAGGCGGAGATGCAGCGAACAGGAATTCGGTTACGGTTGGGGGAGACTACTCCCAGGTGACTACGCAGACGGGTGGTATCAACGAGCATGATCCTAAAGGTGGTGCACACCTGAGTGCAAACACGGATAAAACCGTCACAGGTGCATTCATGACCTCCGGGACGGGCCATGCGGCTCGCTACTCGACGCAGAGTGGTACGAAGCTGACACTGAAGGGAGACTTCAACTTCGGTCTGACCTCGGAAAACTATATGCTCAATGCAGATCTTGAATTCTCTGGAGAAGAGTCCCAGATGGTCAGTTCCGCGGTTGATGTTGGAAATGTCGTGGTGAACAATTCGGCGGGAATCATGCTTGGCCACAATGTAGCACAAGGGGGCTCGAGTACGTTGACCCTGACGCGTGGAATCATCAGCGGTATGTATACATGGACCGTGAAGAACGCGGGGATCGAAGAGGACGTCAGGGGACGGAATAATGCCCTGATGACCTGTGCAGCTGGTGAGAGTTGTGCCAGCGTCATCAAAGGGGGCACTCGCCGAGCACATCTGTTCGCTGAAGTTTCCCGTTATGTGATCCATGGGAATTCTGGTAGCGGTGAACTGAGCGGTGGTTACCTGTTCCCGGTTGGCGGTATGAAGGGGGATCAGGCTCATTATCGCCCACTGATCCTTCAACTGGAGGATCAACTGTCGGCAGCGATGCCTGTCACGGTGACTCCAATGATGGGATCTGGAGATATATCCTGGCCCGTAGATAATATCCTGGTTCCTACACAGGGTGGTTCACTGACGCTGGATGCACACGCGGACATCTTCTGGAAGGTGCAGTCCACAGAGGTGCTGGGTCAGAATCTCCATATTCGTGTTGCTGCCGACGGACTCGTGAACGTATTTGATGATAGCAGGCTGCGCATGGTGCAATGGGATTGTGGAGGGGGAAATGCGCGTTTGGCTGGGACCCAAATCACCGGGACGAACGAAGCGTCATTTGCGGAGAACGGTTATGTGAATGGGGTCCTGAATCTAACGCAGGAGAGTGTTGATGTTGGAACGTGTGCGATCCTGGGGATTGCTGCAAATGGGCTTGAGAATCCGATTCACCGGGATGAAATCATAGGCGGGTTGGCAGAGGTTCAGCTTATTCACAACGCGGTGATACCGGTTCCGGTGGAAGTGTCCCTGGATGGTGCGCCGCTTCTTTCTGGACTGACTTTCCAGAATGCGACCGGGCATACGATGGTTAGCGCAGGGTCGCATCAAGTGCAGATTCAGCCGGTGGGTGCTCCTGCCGATCTGGAGATCGGGATTGAACTCCTCACGCTGCAGGCCGATAAGAGTTATGCGGTCATCGTTCATGGCGCGCTCGCCGCGAATGATGTAAGGGTGAAGACGATTGAGACCAGAAAGACGTCCACAGCCACCAATATGGTGGAGGCGATTCTGGTTCATGGTTCTGGGGATGCACCAGCGGTGAATATCAATTTGTTGGATCCTTACGACGGTAACCATGTGGAGCGGATCGTGGCCAGACAGCTTGCATTCGACCAGACCACGAAGTACCTCCAGTTTGAGCCGGGCTTTGTCAATCTCCAGGTGACCGGAGCGGACAACATGGAGATTGCGGTATTCCAGTTGGATCTGTCAGGACGTCAGGGAGAGGCTGTGATCTTGAACCTGTCGAATTTGGCAGCTGCACTGGAGGTCTACGGCGTAGATGTGAACGGCGATCGGGTTTCGAGCTTTGTGGTGACCGACGTCATCGACACGGAAGAGCTTCCGACGGAGTTCACTCTGCACGGAAACTATCCGAACCCGTTCAATCCGTCGACACGGATCCAGTTTGACCTTCCGGAGACGGCACAGGTAAGTCTGCAGATTGTGGACATGCTGGGTCGGGAAGTGATGACGTTGCCAGCGAAGGAATTTGAAGCAGGAGCAAACCGGAGCATCGAGCTCAACGCGGTGAATCTTGCCTCAGGGACCTATCTGTACCGGATGATTGCAACTGGTGCAGAGAGCAGGTATGTGAAGACAGGTCGCATGACGCTGGTGAAGTAAAGCAGATCGAGTAGCTTAGCTACTCAAGCTTCAAACGAAGCGCCCCGGTACCTCTCGGTATCGGGGCGCTTTTGGTTTAGGGGATCTGGGTGAATAATTACTGTAATCCACGGGTGGGAGGCAGGAGGGGGTAGGAATGGTTCTGAAAATCAAACCCGGGACTATGCTACCCAATTATAAAATCTTCAAATGGAATGCATGTCCGTAGTCAAGGAAGAGATCTTCAATGATCTGCTCTCAGATCTTTGGGGGTCGGACACAACGCGCAAGGCTGGGGGCCGACTCATCGTATTTCGTATGGTTGAAAAAATGACGAAAGATTTTGGAAAACAGGTTTACGTCTCCTGTGATAACCGGTCCGACAGAGCGTAAATGCGGAATCCCTCCCGGGCTTCAGCGAAATTTTTCCAAGGATATTCGCCAGATTATTTCAAGATCAAATGCAAGGAAATCAAAACCAAATCCCGCAGGGCATAGAGCGGAACCCGCATTATGCCCAAACCAATCACCTGATTTGGGGTATACAGCCGCTCACTTAGGTACGCGAGGGAAGTCCATTGTCCGGGCTTTCTTTCTAAGTACAGGGCAGGGCTGGGAGGGCTGTTTGTTGCAGAGGGATCAATCGGCACTGCTTAAGTGTTTGCGTGCAATTGTCTAAAAGTTTTCTTATCTTTGGGCTTATATACTTCCGGAGGAGCCCTGTGTAGTCCTTACCATGGAAGTTTCCACTCACAAATATCGAAGATCTCATGAAGAAAAGATACTATTTCCTTGTTCTTTGCATGTTGCTGCTCCCAGGGTTGGCAAATGCTCAGAGCGTAATTTCCGGAACGGTTACAGATGACACAGGTGAGCCGCTCATCGGAGCAAATGTGCTCATCGAGTCGCTAGTGATCGGTGCATCCACCGACCTAGATGGGACGTACACGTTTCAAGTTCCTTCTGATCATGTTGGAGAAACGCTGGAATTGACCGCTCGTTACGTTGGGTTTGTAGAGCAGGTGCGATCCATTACAGTCAGCGAAGGCATCATGACGGAAGACTTCGTCTTAGAGGTAGACTTCCTTCAGCTGGACGACATAGTCGTTACGGGGGTCGCGGAAGCAACGCCGAGGAAGAAGTTGGCGTTCACGGTAAGCCAGGTGGACGGTGAAGACATTACGCTGGCGCCTGCATCCAACCCGATTGCGTCTATTCAGGGAAAGGTTGCCGGAGTTGCCGTTCAGGCAAGTAGTGGGGCTCCTGGTGCTCCCTCTTCCGTGCGCCTACGGGGTGCGACCAGCATCACCGGTAGTAACCAGCCACTTTACATTGTAGATGGGGTTGTTCTCGGCTCGAACCAAGTTGACTTTGACGCGCTGGATATTGCGGACATTGAGATTGTTAAGGGGGCGGCTGCCTCATCGCTCTATGGTTCACGGGCCCAGAATGGTGTGATCAATATCACAACGCAACGTGGTTCAGCGACACCCCTCAATCAAACGCGGGTGACTGTCCGCAATGAGTTTGGTATTAGTGATGTTACCAAAAGCCTGCAAGCCAATACTTCGCATGATCTGCAGGTTGATGCATCGGGGAACTTCGTGGATGACTCGGGTGCCATCAATACTTGTGGTAACTGTTTAGAAAATGGATACGGTCCGGGGGTCATACAAGAGGTCAATCCTCATGGGGCTGCTTTCTTTGACAATCCGTTTCAGGGTACGTTGCACAACGGTTTTGATGACTTCTTTGACCCTGGCAATACCTGGACAAATTATGTCGGTGTAAGCCAAAACAGTTCAAAAACAAACTTCTTGGCATCTTTTACCAATGTTGCTGAGCAGGGATCGGTTCTGAGCCTCGAAGGTATGAAGCGGAGGAGCTTTCGTGTGAATCTTGACCACCGTATTCGACCAAACCTGACCGTTTCAACCTCTGGATTTTATTCCCAGACAGAAAACGATGGCGTCACTGGTGTATTGGGATCAGGTGCGTTTTTCAATCCGTTCTTCGGCCTGATGTTTACCAATCCATTGGTAAATCTAACTGAAAGGGATGAAGCGGGCGAGCTAAAAATTCAGGCAGATCCACTGGCGGTCGAGGAAAACCCACTCTACTTACTCGAGAATACAGACATTTCACGATCACGGTCGCGTCTTCTTGGTAACTTCCGTGCACGTTGGAATCCGCTGGATTGGCTGAATCTTGAGAGCAATTTCAGTTATGACCGCTCGGACCGAGACGCAACGGAGTTCTATGACATTGGATTTCAGTCAATAGATCCGTCATCTGTCAATGATGGTCGTATTGAGCGGCGCAACGAAGTGTCTGAAGCAATCAACTACGACTTAACCGTGTCTCTTCGGAAACAGTTCGGAGATTTTGCAACACGTGGTCAACTAAAAGCTCAGATAGAACATTTTGACGCTTTCTCGGAATTTATTATCGGAACCAACCTTGTAACATTGGGGAATAGTGACCTCTCCAATGTGAAGCAATTCTGCACAGAGCCGGGATGCGATGCTGGTAGTAGAGACTTCGGAAACGGCTTCACAACAGTTCGGTCGGAAGGGTATTACGCTACCGCAGGACTGGACTACATGGATAAGTATATCGTGGATGTATTCTTCCGCTATGACGGCAGCTCGCTGTTTGGAGCCGAAGAGCGCTGGCAGCCCTATTATCGTGGAAGTGCCGCGTGGCGGGTTTCTGAAGAGTCATTCTGGCCAGCAAACAACCCAATCACCGAACTGAAACTGCGCGCATCCATCGGGACCGCCGGTGGTCGCCCTGGTTTCCAGGCGCAGTATGAGGTACTATCCTTGGGCAATGGTCAGCTTTCGAAATCAACCTTGGGGAATGCGTTCCTAAAGCCGGAATTGCAGACAGAAATGGAGTTTGGACTTGATGTAGGCGTCCTTGACCGGATCTTCCTTGAGTTGGTGTATGCCGATACACAGGTTGAAGATCTGCTTCTCGCCGTTCCGCTTGCCGGATATTATGGGTTTAGCAGCCAGTGGCGGAATGCCGGTGATCTGGCTTCCAATACCATTGAGGCCAGTGTGAATGCGAGCGTCTATAGTTCAAGGGATATGGATTTTGAGGTTGGAGTCATCTTTGACCGTACTCGCCAGGAAATCACGGAATTCAATTCCAATCCCTATGTAGGTGGTCCTCAGAGTCTATACTTCTTCCGAGAAGGCGAAATCCTCGGAAGCATGTATGGAAACGAATTCATCACGGATCTGTCCAGGCTTCCATCCGATGCTGACGCAAGCTTCTTTGATGTCAATGATGATGGATATGTGGTTGCGGTTGGTCAGGGTAACACCTACGCCAGTGGCCCAGGCTCGGATGGTGTCCTAGGTGGGGCGGACGATCTTTGGGGGACGCTCGTGAACGTAAATGGGACGAATTACCGCTGGGGAATCCCCATCAAGTACTATGACGAGGCGAACGAGACAGATCAGGTCCAGATTGGAAATGGGCTTCCTGACTTCAGCCTTGGACTCAACACGACCTTCCGCTACAAAGGATTCTCACTCTACATGCTGTGGGGGGCCCAGATTGGAGGTGATGTCTATAACTTCACCAAGCAATGGGGATACCGTGATGGTCGTAATGCGGATCAGGATCAGGGAGGAAAAGAAGAAAGCATGAAGAAGTCAACGACTTACTACGAAGTCCTCTACGATGCGACGGCGAAAAACAGTCACTTTGTAGAAGATGCTACGTATCTCAAGCTGCGCGAGCTTTCAATAGGGTACACACTCAATCGCCAGCAGCTTTCTCGGGTCTTCGGCAATGTGCTACATTCCCTATCCGCAAGCATTATCGGACGCAATCTGCTCACCTTTACTGGATACTCTGGATTTGATCCTGAAGTAGGAGCAGGGTCCGATCCGACACTCTATCGCGTAGACAGTTTCAATTACCCGCCGCTCCGTACGATTCGGGCGAAGTTGGAATTCCAATTCTAGGTGAGGTGACCCACATGAACTTTAAACACATCAAGCAAATGAAGCAATTTACATTTTATACACTGGTCGGTGTCTTGGCGCTCAGTGCAGTGGGTTGCCAGGATCTGGCCGTGGAAAACAAAAACTCGCCGGACAGGGCGGTTGCCTTCGCACAACCTGGCGACGTTGTAAACCTGATATCAGGTACGTGGACAGATTATTGGTCGGCTGTTCAGTGGTGTGGCGGGGGCGGTGCGTTCTTCTATTCAACGCTGGCGGATGAGAACTCGTCATCCTGGGCAAACTGGGGGATGCGGGATATGTCCAGCGAACCTCGTATTGGCTGGGATAACAGTGCAACCTACAGCCGCAGAGGCTCCACTGAAGGACCGTGGTTTCGTCATTACCGGGGCATCTCGAATGCAAACGATGCGCTGCAGGCAATTACTCGGGCGGAAGAAGAAG
Source organism: Bacteroidota bacterium (assembly GCA_026702635.1). GTDB lineage: Bacteria > Bacteroidota > Rhodothermia > Rhodothermales > Bin80 > Bin80. Next base: position 5,579 of record JAPPBZ010000181.1, on the reverse strand, counting down.
AGAGTGCGGACAATAACGCGTTTACCCGTGACGGCCATGATACAGCACAACTGAGAGCATTTGCGAAAATGAATCAGGGGCTGATGCATGGGATGCTCTCACTGATCTTTGATCAGGCGTTCGTATTTGACGAGACCGTGGATCTGGAGAATGATGTACTCGAACTGCGCCCCTACGCGGAGGTGAACCAGGAGGCAATCCGGATGCTGGAGGAGGCGCGTTCAATCGCAAGTGCAAACTCGTTTTCGATACCCTGGATCTGGGGACTGGAATTGAGTTCCCAGGACATGGTCAAACTGATCAACTCGTTCATTGCACGTTTCACGGTTCAGGTTGCAAGGGATGAAGCCGAACGTGCAGCGGTGAACTGGGGTAATGTGTTAGGACTCATAGACGCCGGAATTACCGAAGATTTTGTGCCTGTCGGGGCTGATGATGGGTCCCAACAGTTTGACTGCCTCAAGTTCTATGGCCAAAATGGAACCACTTGGAGCAGGGCTGATTACCGCACAATTGGTCCGGCTGATGAGTCGGGAGGCTATGATGACTGGCTGGCAAAGATGAATTCAGGAGACTATGGGTCTGTTCGGGTGTTTAATATCGTGACTGCAGACCGCAGGATCGTTGGTAGTGCCGATGATCCAACGGTGGATGGGACAGACTTTCAGTATCAGGGGAACAATGGCCCATTTCCAGCCGCTCGCGGTTACTATCACTTTTCAAGCCACAACCATAAGCGGTATCAGTCTTACCTCTTAGCGGACGCAAATGGCCCGATGCCGCACATGATCCTCACGGAAATGCACATGTACAAGGCGGAAGGTATGTTGCGCGGTGGTGGCAGTACGGATGAAGTTGCTGAATTGATCAACATCACACGTGTGTCGCGAGGACAACTGAATCCAGCAATGGGATCGGATGCTGCGGGTTCCTCGACAGATGCGCAGAGTCACCTAGACTCTGCAAGCCTGTGGGCCAAGCTCAAGCATGAGCGCCGGATCGAGACCTTCCAGACTGCAGGAGGGCTAGCCTATTTCGACGATCGCGGGATAGGTGATCTCGTTACAGGAACACCAGTCCACTTCCCTGTGCCCGGCAGGGAGCTGGAAACACTGGGTCTGCAGAATTATACGTTTGGTGGTGTTGGAGGAGTAGGAGGTGCGCCGATCGCTGGTCGATTTGAAACCGACAATAGTCGACCGCGTTAACCCACTCTCAGTTCGATGAGATGAAGGGGGGCAGTGCTCATATGGGAACTGCCCCCCTTCGTACTTTTGACCAATCACCACTATACGATAAAACCCCGATGAAACGTTCATTGTTTTGGATTTTGTGTTTTGGATTACTTGTCAGCGCCTGTTCTGGGCCAGGTGCCGATAGTGAGCGGGCTGGGAACAGTACGTTCCGCTATAACCTCGGAACTTCCGCGCGGTGGCATATTGTCTCAACTGCCCAGGATGCCCTCCTTACTAGGTACGGATACCGTTTCAATCGAGAAGTTAACACTGCCGAGGATGTACGACTGGAAACGTCTTGGAGCGACCTGACCTCCTTGGCCGATGAACAAGCTGCTGGGTATGTGGAAACTAGAGTACGCATCTTTATCAATGCACGTCCGCGTAACCGCGCAGCAGGGAATGCGAGCACGTTTTCTGCACGCATGGAAGCCGAGTTTGAGGCCCGACTCTCAATGAATGGGAACTGGGAGCCAGCAGCGATTACGGCCGAGCGAGAGGCATATCTGGATGAGATCGCCAAGTACCTTGAGAACGAGTTCAAGGCAGGGGTAATGTAGTACTTGCTCTGGATGCCCAGGTGCTGCACATGCATGGTCTGGCGTGCGTTCCTTCTCGGCGTACTCCTTCTTGTGGGATGCAGCTCCGAGCCCGAACGCACATGGACTTCGTTTGAAGGGTACTGGGTGCGTCCACTGCTTTCCCCCATCGGGGCCGGGACCGGGTTCACCGAAATCCCTGGCGCGATTGCGTTCAGTAATCATATCAGCATGTCGGCTTTTGTAGACAACCGGCATGTTGTAAATGGATCGGGGGTTACCATTGGAGATGTGGATGGAGATAGCCTGCCTGATGTTTTTTTGGCGGGAATGGAGCACCACAGTACACTCCAACGCAACTTGGGACGTTGGGAATTTCAGGATATCACACTTGAGGCGGGTCTAGGTCTTGTCCACCCAAGAGCAACCGGCGGAGCGTTCGTAGATGTTGATGCAGATGGGGACCTAGATCTTCTTGTGACGTCACTAGGAAGTGGGGTGCAGTTGTTTTTGAATGAAGGCACAGGTCACTTCACAGATTATACCGTCCAGGCAAACCTTCCTCAATCTGGAGGCGCGACCTCCGTTGCACTGGCTGATATAGACGCGGACGGAGATTTAGACCTGTATGTCGGGTTCTATAAAGAGGCGACAGTCAAAGATGTCTGGCCTCCTGAGGAGATCACGTTTGAACGCGTTGTAGAACCGGTTGCCGACTCGTTCGCCGTGCGCGAGTACTGGGCAAAGGACTATAAACTCATCCACCAGGAAGGTCGACTGATGCGGGTCGAACTTGCTGAGCCGGATCGAATCTTTTATAATGATGGGGGTGGCAGTTTTACGGAGGGCTCGTTCACCGATGGGTCGTTCCTGGACGAGCACGGAGATCCGTTAACTGAAGTTCCTCAATATTGGACGCTGTCCGTACGCTTTCAGGATTTCAATAAGGACGGGTACCCGGATCTCTACGTATGCAATGACTTTGAAAGCCCGGATGCCTTCTGGTTCGGGAGTGCAGATGGTACCTTCAGGGCCGCGTCCACACTGGCACTTCGAAAAACGAGCCAGTCTACAATGTCGGTGGCGGCGGCGGACATCAATGCGGATGAGCATGCAGATCTCTTTCTGGCAGATATGTTGAGTGGCAGTTATACCGAGCGGCAAAGACAGCATTTTGTGATCCCACCCGAAATATTGACCATGGGGGATATCCACGCTCGCCCACAGGAGATGCAGAATATGCTGCTGCTCAATCGATCGGATACAACCTTCGCCGAAATCGCCCGCTGGAGCGGTGTTGCCGCAACTGGCTGGACATGGAGTAGTGCGTTCACCGATGTGGATCTGGATGGATGGCCTGATTTACTTCTTACTACCGGGCATGCGTACGATGCGATGGATGCGGACGCTCAGATTGCTGCCCGCTCCTCCCGACGTCCTTGGCGAGAGGTCTTATTGGATTTTCCGGATCTGGATTTGCCGAATATCGCATTTCGCAACCTTGGGAATGCGCAATTCGAGTGGGTTGAAAAGGGCTGGGGGTTAGGGGTGAATCCGGATGTTGCTCACGGCATGGCACTAGCAGATCTTGACGAAGATGGAGACCAGGATCTGGTGATTAATCGACTGGATGGCCCCGTTGGGGTATTTCGCAACAATGCGGAAGCCGAACGGATACTTGTCCGTCTCCAGGGACTTCCCCCGAACCCCACAGGTATTGGCGCGCTTGTACGTGTTATCAGTGACAGCTTACCACCACAGAATCAGGAGATTATTGCAGGCGGGGAGTACCTTTCATCCAGTGATGCAGCACGCACGTTCGCCTATTCAAGTGGTGCGATCATTGAGGTGTATTGGCCCGGTGGTGGACTCAGCAGGATTGATGAAGTGATACCAAACAGTGAGTATTGGATCATGCAGCCGTCCCCTCAACCCAGGGAATCTACTGAGCATCCGATTACAGAGGTATTATTCAAGGCCTCCGGCATCGGATTACAGCATGAAGAGACCAGTTATACGGACTTTGCACGGCAGCCACTGCTTCCGCATAAACTCAGCCAGAGAGGGCCGGCACTGATTGCGGCAGACATAGATTCTGATGGGGATGAGGATCTAATTATGGGAGGCGGAAAGGGGAAGCGACTACAACTCCTTATCAACGATGCCGGGATCTTCGCAACCAGCCAATACCTGGGACACGTCTCCACTGGAGATCACGCGGGAATGGTTGCTTTACCAGGAGTCGTATGGGCATCAGTAGGTAATTATGAGCGGACTCCGGAAGAAGCAGGAGATCCTTCCCGGATTCTTCAGGTGTCACTGAGCGGAACGGAAACCACCTATACCCTCGGGGCAGAGACTCCTGGGCCGCTTGCCTTGGGGGATTTCACCGGAGATGGTTCTTTGGAGCTCTTTGTCGGGGGGCATTTTATCCCCGGTAAATACCCCTCGGTTGCAACTAGTACTATCTATCGGATCCGCGATGGAGAGCTCCTGCGGGACGATGAGCTCAGTGCGCCGTTCGAAAATCTGGGACTCGTATCCGGGGCCGTCGCAGCGGACCTCAATGGTGATCAGCAGACGGATCTCGCACTTGCAACGATGTGGGGGCCCGTACAAGTATTCCACAACCGAGGAAGCGGTCAGCTGGTTCGCATGACACGCTCCCTGGGGCTCACGGATTATGTGGGGTGGTGGAATGGGGTTGCACTGGCTGATTTTGACGGCGATGGACGGCTTGATCTGGTTGCGACCAACTGGGGGCAAAACGTTCCCTATGACCAGAACACTCCCCTTCGTGCATATTATGGTGACTTGGATCAGAACAGCAGCATGGATCTTCTCGAAGTTCAGTGGACCCCAGATCTGGATGCATTTGGTATGGTCCGGGATTTTCAGACGCTAACACATGCCTTGCCAGTTTTGCGCCAGCACGTTCGAACGTATAGAGAATTCTCTGAGCGTTCGGCAGAAGATATCTTCGGTCCTGTATTATCTGGAGCTGCTGATCACGAAGTCACTCACTGGTATACTACCGTGTTCATGAACAGGGAGTCGCACTATGAGGCAGTTCCGCTTGAGGCTGAAGCTCAATGGTCGCCCGCTTTTGCCCCGGTACCGGGAGATTTCAATGGTGATGGGAGGACAGATTTATTTCTAAGTCAGAATTTCTTCGCAGTTGCTTCGGGCTACCCCCGACTCGATAGTGGTCGAGGGTTGCTGCTGCTTTCAAATGAATCTCACGAGTTAGTCCCACAGTCTGCACAGCATTCAGGGATTCGGATTTATGGCTCTCAGCGTGCATCCGTAGCTGCTGACTTCAATCTGGACGGACGCCTGGATTTGGCAGTGACCCAGAATGCAGGGCCTGTCGTACATCTTGAGAATCAATCTGCCGAGGTTGGTCTTCGTGTTGAATTGCGGACAGAACGTGCCAATACATTTGCCATTGGGGCCAACGTACGGGCACAATACCAAAATGGCTCTTTTGGTCCTGCGGCAGCTGTCGTTGCAGGAAGCGGATATTGGAGCCAGAACAGTCTTGCCACCCTGTTAGCCCCACGCAGTGAGATCGAAAGAGTACATGTCAGTTGGCCGGGTGGAGCAGATACCACTGTCGTAGTTCAGCCCGGTGCCCAGATGGTCAGGATCGTGCAGCAATGAACCATACGCTGCCGAACCGTTCCTCTAACACTAGGGCAGATAAATAGAAGGCACCGATTCCAATTCTTGGGCTCTGATACAACTTGCAGCGACGTACGGGTCTAAGGATTTCGCGAATTGATGATCCTCAGAGAGATTTGCA
>JAPPBZ010000111.1 GCA_026702635.1 Bacteroidota bacterium | reverse complement strand
GGTTGTCCGTGAGAACCGCCTGTATGTGCAACCCATAGAGATCATCCAGGAAGTGGAGGACACCCTCTATGTTCTAAATGGGATCACGGACCATGACCAGGTGGTCACCAATATGCTCAACGCCATAACCGATGGCATGCGTGTACGGACCGAAATGGATTAGTCAGAAGCAGCAAATAGCTTGCCGACATGAAGAAAGCTATTGCCTACATGGCACGCAACAGCGTCGCAGCGAATCTGCTGATGTTGCTGATTCTTTTCCTCGGACTCCTGAATGTGTCAAGAATTCCGCAGGAGGTCTTTCAGGAAGCCAGTCTTGATGCTGTCGAAATCCGCGCGGACTACCGCGGGGCCTCCCCCGAAGAGGTGGAAGACGGAGTCGTTCGACGCATTGAGGAGGCGATTGATGGCGTAGATGACATTGATCAAATCTCATCTGTTGCCTCAGAAAATGTCGGTGTTGTGACGGTAAACCTGGAGCTTGGCGCTGATGTTGATAAGGCTCTCAACGACATCAAAAGTAATGTGGATCGCATCAATACATTTCCTGCTGAAGTAGAGCGGCCGATAGTGCGAGAGCTGACCAACCGTAGGAATGTTCTGCAGATTGCCATTTACGGGGACGCCGACGAGCATACACTTAAGGCACTGGCAGAACAGGTCAAGGATGAACTGACGGCACTTGACGAAATCTCCTTTGTGCGTTTGATCGGCGTGCGGGACTATGAAATATCGATTGAAGTCTCGAAAGACGCGTTGGCTGCCTATGGGCTACGTCTTTCTGATGTAGCAACTGCCGTGCGTCGTGGAAGCCTGGAACTACCTGGTGGCAGCCTGGAGACGCGCAGTGAAGAAATCCTAGTTCGTTCCAAGGGTCAGAATTACACAGCCAGAGATTTTGAGGAAATTATCGTTCTGGCAACTCCAGCAGGTGCTACTGTCCGTCTTGCGGATCTCGCCACCGTCACGGATGGATTTCAGGACGACGACATTATTGCACGATTTGGGGGACAACCAGCGGTCCTGGTGGCGATTTCCCGCACGGGTGATGAGCGTGTCCTTGATATTGCTGAAGCCACCGAAGAGTACCTAATGGGCTTCCGTGCGAGTGTGCCGGAGGGGATCTCCGTAGATACATGGCGCAATGAGCACGCCTACCTCAAAAGCCGCCTCAACCTTCTGATCAAAAATGGAATCGTCGGCTTCATACTTGTGACGCTGGCTCTGGTCCTGTCCATGAACCTTCACTTGGCATTGTGGACTTCCCTGGGCCTCCTGGTATCCTTTATTGGCTCGTTTACGGTAATGGCATTACTGGGAGTTTCCATCGACATGACCTCTTTGTTTGCTTTTATTGTCGCCATTGGAATTGTGGTTGATGATGCCATTGTAATTGGGGAAAATATATTCAGGGAGCAGGAGCGCGGGGTACCGCCCTTGCGCGCCGCAGTTGAAGGAGCCACGCGTCTCTGTGCGCCTGTGACCTTTGCGGTGTTTACGACAATCGCAGCGTTTTCGCCAATGCTGTTTGTACCGGGGTCAATGGGCAAGTTAATGCAATCTATCCCGACGGTTGCCATTACTGTTCTGTTGTTTTCCCTGATTGAATCGCTCTTTATCCTGCCGGCACATCTCTCGCACATGAAAAAGAATGCAAACCCTGGCAGGGTCATGCAGCGCCTGCAATCGATCCAGTCTGCTATGACGCAGGCCCTGGAACGCTTCATCCATGGTCCGTTAGATCGAATACTGCGACTCACCACGCAGCGTTATGCCCTCGTGCTGATCGGTTCGGTGGCCCTGATCGGTCTGTCACTTGCATTCGTGCGTGGTGGATTGATTCAGTTCATTTTCATCCCCGAAATCGAAGGCGAAGTCGTAACGGCACGCATTGAGATGCCGTTGGGTACTCCGGCTGAGCGAACGCAGCAGATTGCCGAATTACTGGAAGCGAAGGGGCATGAAACTGCCGCCGAATTGCAGACCAGCCTTCCAGAGAGCCACCCACCTCTGGTGACAAATACGATGACCTTAGTCGGTGACCAGCCCTCTCTCGGGTTGAATCCGATGGCGGCTGATCAGCATACGATTATTCAATCCCATCTGGGTGAGGTCAGCTTTGAATTGGTCAATGCAGAAGTACGAAAGCTCCCTGCACTTGAATTTGAAGAGGCATGGCGTGAAAAGGTTGGCGAAATCCCCGGTGTAAACTCCCTCGTTTTCCAGGCCGCACTGCTCTCCCTTGGAAGCAGCATTCGTGCAGAATTGAGTGCACCGACCGCACAGGCACTGACAGAAGCAACAACGCGCTTCCGGGAAGAGGTGACGAATATTGCAGGGACCTCAAACATTGACGATGATCAAGACCGGGGGAAACGTGAAGTTCAGTTGGAATTGCTTCCAGAATCACGCCCCCTCGGACTGACTTTTGAAGACATGGCCCTGCAGGTACGCAATGCATTCTTTGGTGCCGAAGCCTTGCGCATTCAGCGAGGGCGGGACGATGTCAGGGTGATGGTTCGCCTGCCAGAGGATGAACGCAATACTCCGGCCGACCTGCAGCGGCTCCGTATTCGAACACCTGCCGGAGCCGAGATCCCACTTAGCGAAGTCGCTGAAGCGCGCTTTGGTACCGGCCCATCCACCATCCATCGACGCGACCGACGCCGCGTTGTAACCGTCACAGCGGATGTGAATGAAGAGCAGAATACACTGGATGCGGTTATCAATCGCCTGGAATCGGAAGTCGTGCCGGCTATTCAGATGGATATTCCAGGTTTCCGCGTAAGCTTCGAAGGAGAGCAGAGGCAGCAAGCTGATGCTGTGAGCTCGCTGACAAGAGGTTTCGTCATCGCATTGTTTGTGATGTACGCACTTTTGGCTATTCCTTTTCGTTCATATATCCAGCCATTCATCATTTTGGCCGTGATTCCATTTGGATTTATCGGTGCTCTGATTGGGCATATCGCTATGGGACTGAATCTGAGCATGCTTAGTCTGTTTGGGATTGTGGCACTAAGTGGGATTGTAATTAATGACTCGTTAGTGCTTATTCACTACATCAATGAAAGGAGGCGGGAAGGGGTACCTATGGAAGAAGCTATCTGGGAAGGTGGGAAAGCTCGCTTTCGCCCAATCCTGCTCACATCTGTAACCACATTCCTAGGCGTCCTCCCTCTTATACTTGAGCGGAGCACACAGGCACAGTTTCTCATTCCGATGGCAGTCAGCCTTGGGGTTGGTGTGCTGTTTGCCACGATCATCCTGATGATGCTGGTA
>JAPPBZ010000342.1 GCA_026702635.1 Bacteroidota bacterium | reverse complement strand
CAGCCTTTGACCAGTCCGTAGATAAACCCTGCCGCAAACGCATCGCCAGCCCCAAGAATATTCTGCACTTCGACGGGAAAACCTGGCACTTCAACCGGTTCCACTCCCCGCTCATGAATCCGTGCGCCTTCCGCCCCACATTTTTCGATCACTAGTCGGGGGCCAAGGGCCAACAGAGTGGAAACCGCACGATTCACATCCCCTTCCACACGGGCATCCGATACCTGTTGGTCGATAAGTTGAACCTGGTCAGGGTTTTCCAGCACTGCCGCGTTGATTTCATCCTGGGTGCCGATAACGATCTCTACACTACGCAGGGCCGTTCGAATTGAAACACCAAAGTCCCGGGCGTCATGCCACTGATCTGGACGAAAATCAAGGTCAAGAATGACGGACACGCCAGACTCATTGGCCTGTTTTGCCGCATACAACGTCGCACTCCGACTGGGTTCCTGGGCCAGATTCGTGCCCGCAAACTCAAAGACACGCGCCTGCGTGATCGGAACCGCCCGGACATCATCAACACTCAGTGCATTGTCCGCACAGTTGTCCCTGTAATAGACCAGCGGGAAACGATCCGGTGGCTCAATCCCCAGGATGACAGCGCTCGTACGCCGATTGGGTTTCCGGGGAATGTATTTTGTTTCCACCCCCTCGTCCTTCAGGAAGTCCAGTATAAAGTCTCCAACTGGATCTTCGCCGACTGCGGTAAGCAGTGCGACATTCAAGCCGAGGCGACATGTGCCTACAGAAATGTTCGTTGGCGAGCCTCCCACATAGGCGGCGAAGCTGGATATCTGCGAAAATGGCGCCCCTATATCGTTCGAATACAGATCAATGGAGGAGCGCCCCATTGCAATCAAATCATACTGCATCCAAATACTTGATCAAGTTCATCGGGCAAAGGAACAGATTATTCCCGGCAGGTGCATAAAGAAATTGATTCTGGCAATCACTCTATGGACCACACTTCCGAGGCCCTAGGCACTCTCCATATTTTGGTACTTCTCCGCAATCCGCAGGGCCATCTCCAATGATTGACTCACATTCAATCGGGGATCTACCGTCGAATGATAGCGCTGGTTAAGATCTTCTTCCTCTACACCGCTTGCTCCTCCGACACATTCTGTAACGTCCTCTCCCGTCAGTTCAAAATGAACACCTCCCAAAATGGTTTTCATGCGAGCATGCATATCAATCACTGCTTCCAGCTCAGCTAAGATGTTTTCAAACTTTCGTGTCTTTATTCCACTGGCTGCCGTTTCTGTATTTCCATGCATTGGATCACAGCACCATAGCACATTCAACCCTGCACCCCGAACAGCCTCTATTAAACGTGGCAAGGCATCCTCGACTTTTGCAGCTCCCATCCGCGTGATCATGGCTAGCCGCCCAGGATCATTCAGAGGATTCAAAAAACGCGCTAGAGGAATCAGGTCACTGGGGGCCATGTCATGGCCGATCTTAATTCCAACCGGGTTGCGTATTCCTCGCATGTACTCTACATGTGCACTATCTGCAAAGAGCGTCCGTTTCCCAATCCAGGGCATATGTGTTGATAGGTTGTAGATTGCATTGGCATGCGTAACCTCTCTCGTGAACACTTCCTCATAAGGAAGATGGAGCGCCTCATGGCTCGTATAGAAGGTGACACGCCCCAATCCGCCAATCGGATGATCCGATACTGTTTTAGCAAAATCCAACGCTCTGTGAATCTTGCTAATAATTGTTTGATAGCTCTGGATATAAGGTGCTCCTTGAGCGAAACTCAGGTTCCAGTTTTCTGCATTATGAAGATCCGCAAACCCCGCATCTGCCAATGCACGTACAAGGTTGAGTTGAACTGCAGAGCAGTAATATGCCTGCATGAGGCGCTGAGGATCTGGTATTCGGGCTTCTGCGGTAAATGCAGGTGCATTAATATTATCTCCCCGATACGAAGGGAGCGAGACTCCATTGCGGGTTTCATGTGAATCACTCCGAGGTTTCGCATACTGACCGGCAAAGCGTCCAACCCGGAGGACCGGCATCTGTAAGCCATAGATCAAAATTACACTCATCTGGAGCAGAATCTTGAGCCGGTTTTTGATTAGTTCCACTGTGCAATCCTCAAATCGCTCTGCACAGTCTCCACCCTGAAGAAGGAATCTACGCCCGGCAGCAGCCTCTGCGAGCTGGTTACGCAAGGCTTCAATCTCCCAAGAAGTAACCAGAGCCGGCTGTTGACTTAACTGATTGAGGATGCTTGCAAGTTGCTCCTCATCCGTATAGACAACCTGTTGAATGGCATTCTTTTTTCGCCAGGATGCAGGGGACCAGTGTGAAAGCAAGTCTTCCATCTGTTTTAGTTGTGGCTCTTCAATAGACGAAGCGGGGTCATCCAATGGGGGATGACGGTTTTCGACAGCAAGGTATCAGTCAGAAGCGAAGGTTGCACCTAGATTGCACGGGCTGTTCGATGACGATCACGCATACGCTCACGCTGTTCGCGAATCTGCCGTCCAACCGCCTCAAGAGCCTCACTCACAGCTAAGCGAACAGAGGACTGTGTCCGAGATGCTGCAATATTTGCTGGCTTACAGTAGACCACCAGACGGGCCTTATACTCCGCGTGCTTATTGGTTCCACTGACACACTCTATGGCAACAGAAGCTCCGGCAATGTCGCGGTGACCACGGGCCAACTTATGAATTCGTGTTTCAATCGCATCTTTGTCCCGCTGACTAAGATGTGCACCCTCTGCATAAAACTCAATCGCAAATTTGGGTGAGTGGGTGCCTCCGCTAACTGTGTTGGACGTCATGTAATATTATTTAGTGAGTGATGGATATAACCTAAGGCAGATTCCCGTACAGAGCACTATACTTTTGACGTATGTATTCAAGCCAGGAATCTGCACTGATAGTTCCATTTGTAAGCCATTCGATAATCTCAGTGGCAGACAACTTGCGCCCCCAATGATACACATTCGTTTGTAGCCATTCACGAAGAGCGTTAAACTCTCCTCGCGCAATCTGATCATCAAGGTCTTTTAGTGTGGACTTGGCTTGTGTAAATATTTGAGCAGACATTAGATTCCCCAGCGCATACGTGGGAAAGTACCCGATTGCTCCCAATGCCCAGTGTATATCCTGAAGAACCCCCTCTGTATCACTTTCTGGTTGGATCCCCAGGTATCCTTCCATTCGGTCAAACCAGAGCCCAGGTAGTTCCCGCACGGATACGTTTTCCTCCAGGAGCATCGTTTCAAGTTCAAACCGAAGCATAATGTGCAAATTATAGG
>JAPPBZ010000176.1 GCA_026702635.1 Bacteroidota bacterium | reverse complement strand
CCGCACGGCCCTAAGGCCAACGGATTTTAAGTCCGTTGCGTCTACCATTCCGCCATCCCGGCTGGAACACGAGCGAACTAATTTATAGTGTCAAGCGTTCCTGAAAACATGAAAAATTCTTGGGATATTGACACACTGCGACATTATGTCCAGGAAGCCGCACTGCACTCCTTTACCCCCTACTCCGGCCTACCAAGAGCAGCACTGGTGCTTATGTCAGATGGAGCCTGGGCATGTGGGGTTCGGATCGAAAATGCTTCTTACTCTCTAGTTATCCCTGCCCTGTCTTCTGCGCTGGTTAGTACGGCCTCAATTGGGAGAAAAGATATTGCAGCCATTCTTTTCAGTGGTCCTGCAAAACAAGAGGAAAAAAACGCCATCCTTCAAACCGTGACCCCATCTCTGGATCAATTGGATAAAGACTTTTTTGGCACGTCAGGGCGTACCTATCGGATCGGTAATCAACTCACCATGGGTAAGTACTTTTCCAAACCGATCGACCCAAACACGGGAATTCGCCTCGCAAGGCACGCAGCAGAGTATGCCGATATACCGGAATCGAATTTCCCAGTAGGTGCAATTGCTGTTACGGATGAACTTCAATATTTCCAAGGTGCCAATATTGAACACCCCGACTGGACACGAATACTTTGTGCCGAACGTGCGGCTATTGCGACAGCGATGAGTGCGGGCGCATCAAACATTCGGAGTATCTATGTTTCCTGCCTAAAATCAACGGCAGCTAGCCCCTGCGGGGCCTGCAGACAAGTACTGTACGAAGTGGCTCCCGAGTCAGTTGTCTGGTTTGACCGTGGCAGCCAACCACCCAGGTGTTTTCGTGCCAAGGATCTCCTGCCGGAGGCGTTTCGTTTGACGAACCCTCATCGTGCATCGCCATAGTAGGCTACCATAAATTGTTATAGCCTGTTCAATTCTCCATTTCATCCCAACATCATGCGTAAAATTGTCTTCTTCGTGCTTCTGTTTGCTATTCCCCATCTCGCAACCGCTCAGGAAAAAACTAAATACTGGATCTTTCTGGCGGATAAGCAAGATATTTCCGGCAAGAATACACGGGTTGAGGAGGGCTATTTGACTGATAAGGCGATCACTCGCCGTGCTCAACGTGGAGAGGCACGATCCGCAACTATGTTTTCCTTACAGGATGCCCCAATCTCCCAGGTATACGAGGCAGATCTTCAAGAAAGTGGCCTCAAGATTGAGCAGCGTAGTCGCTGGTTGAATGCGGTTACTGCACGACTAAGTGAAGGGGAGATTGAACAAATCGCAGCTCTTCCCTATGTGCGAAGCACACGTCCCGTCGCACGTCTGTCCCCTGCCGTGCTGCCACGTACAACGGTATCCCCTGTGATTCCCAAAAGAGTTTCATCGAACTGCCCCTCAAGCCTTTTGGGAGATTCCTGCACCCAACTGGATGTCGTCAATGCAATTCCAGCGATTGAACGCGGGATTAATGGAAGTGGGGTTACTTTGGGTTTGATTGATACCAACTTTAGCTCAGATCCAACGCCCCCGTTCAGCCATCCTTCATTGACACATATTCGCTCGGATGATCGGCTCAAGGGGGTCCGTGACTTCACACAACGCGATTCATCACAACCTTGTCTCGGTACGCATAGCCACGGAATGGCCGTTGCGTCTGTTGCGGTGGGATATGACGAAGGTCAAATTATTGGCCCTGGTTACGGTGCGAACATTTATGCAGCTGTAACTGAATGTGCTCCTTATGAGCGCAACATTGAAGAAGACAACTTTGTCGCAGCTGTAGAGTGGATGGAGGCCGAGGGAGTAGACGTGATCACCTCTTCATTGGGGTACTTCGATTTTGAGCTTGGCCAACAAAGTTACACGAAGGATGATCTTGACGGTGACACCGGACTCACGACCATCGTGATGGATTGGGCGGCAAGCCGCGGGATTATTCCCATCACCAGTGCGGGAAATTCCGGCCGGGAGGGTCCACAAACCATTGGCACCCCTGCGGACGGAGATTCGGTGATTACAGTGGGTGCGGTATGGCCGGACGGCCCGATAGTTGCTTTCAGCAGCCGCGGACCAACAGCTGATGGCCGCATAAAACCTGATGTGTCCGCACAGGGAATTGTGGTATTTCTGGCTGCAGGAGCAAGAGGATATAACATCTCACAAGGCACATCCTTTTCTGCTCCAATGGTCGCAGGGATCGTCACTCAGATTCTTCAAGTCAATCCAGATCTTGGACCTAGAGAGGTTTGGCATGCCTTAACCTCAACCGCCAGTCAAGCCAACTCACCAAATAATGACCTTGGTTGGGGAATCGTGGATGCTGATGCTGCAATTATGCAGGCGGTCGCACTCAACCGTTCCGATGATATTCTCCCCATTTCGAGCGACCTGACCATCCATACACCTTATCCGAACCCGTTTCAGGATGTGGTTCATTTCACCATTGAGGCAGTTCAGCCCGTCTCCCATGCTCGACTGGTGATTATTGATGTACTCGGGCGAGAAGTGGGAACCGTGTATGAAGGACCGATCCGAACGGGAGGGACGCCTCTGCAATTTGATGGGGCTCATCTGCCTCCAGGTGTTTATGCCTATACGCTGGATTTTGATGGCCGAACGCGGTCGGGTATGCTAACCCGCTTGGGATACTGATCGTAATTCTGGAATGAGGCGAAAGTCGGAATCTTTCTTCGCAAAATTAGACGAGGAGGCACCATCCATCACCTTTTGCATCTCCTGGGGACCGTGATCGTTCGGCTATCTAACATTCAAGCCAAATCAAGCGACTTTCAGTAGCAGATGATTGAATTTGGACTGCATGCTTGGCTGCTGATTCTGCTATTGATACTGGCTGGCTTGCTGACATGGGTTTCTTACCGTCAAACAGAACCAAAACTGCGTGGAATCAATCGATGGCTCCTCCCCACGCTCCGAGGAATTGCACTCGTGCTCCTACTCACCCTGTTATTTGAGCCGACGATTCGCAGAAACATCAACCAAGAGGTTTTACCTGTGCTAGCGGTCCTGGTTGATGAGAGTCAGAGCATGGCGCAACACCAACGGACAGAAACCCTTCCATCTACCCAAGGGCAAACCTATTATTTTGGATTTGGCGGGACTACACGCCCTATCGAAAACCTCACTGCTGCAATGGACACGGCTCCACGCACAGACATCTCCACGGCTCTGGAAGAGATCCGAACTGTGCTACGTGACGAAAATCTGCGTAGTGTTCTGCTTATTTCTGACGGTCAGTATAACACAGGGCGCAACCCCGTATATGTAGCTGCCGACTACGG